>NZ_JBHIPG010000030.1:0-1951 GCF_042195905.1 Bartonella sp. AP331QHHD | reverse complement strand
GTAAATCCATTGAGCACCTCCATCTTTACGCTTATGAAGTAACAAGCCGGCACCATCATTATATTTGCCAGCTCCCAATGTTGCGACAGCTCTTGCATTAAGACGGTTCATAAGAGCCATTTTTAGTCCTTTCTTATACAAATTTTATCCATACACTCATCCCACTTGTTATGTACAAATGAGTGGTTTTAGTTGATTCAAGATAAACAGATTTGAAATGAGAGAATCTTACGTTATTCGGGATTCTAATTCAATATGAATAACGCTATATTATCATTATAAATCAATGTGTTATCTGAGTTCTGATCAACATCATAAGTTTGCATTGGAGTGTAAGGACCATGTTTCTTTAGAGCCTTTGTTATCATCAGAGCAGCAAGGAACGCCGGTTTGTTACAGTTATTTTGATAGGAAATTACATCTTTATCCCACGCCGGATAAAGCCTATCAGATTCAACTCATTCTCTCTCCATTGCGTTTATCAGAGATAGAGAGTGTTGATGAGGAGCATCCATGGTTTGTGCACGCGTTTGATTTGATTAAGGCGCGTGCAAAATACGAACTTTACAAGAATATCCTTAAAGAACCCGATTGTGCAACGGCAGCGTACAATGACTTTAACGAACAGTTGCATGAATTGCGTGCAGAGACGTCTCAACGTCATAACGTCACTCGAATAATTCCGACGGATTTCTAATATGGTTTATTTTCCAATCGCTGATTACAGACCAGATGTTGCGGTTGTCAACGGCAGTTTTACGGATATGCTTGTGAATGTTTTACCGGCTGATGGCTGTTACATTCCGATGCCTAATGCAATGGTAGTGTCTCATGCTTTAGAAGAAAAGCCGTTGGGGTGCATAGCCTTTAGAAGTGGCAATGGTGTTAAGATAATCGTAGGAGGAGCCAAAAAGCTTTACAGTTATGATAGTCAAACGAAGGGTTGGAAAGACATAAGTCAAAGTGGTGTGACCTATCAAGCAAATGAAGAGAATAAATGGTCGTTTGCATTATTTGGTGAAACTATTATTGCGGTGAATAAAAATGATAAACCACAAGTCTTTAATACTCATAGCTCTGAACGGTTTGAAGATTTAGGAGGCAATCCCCCGAAAGCAGGATTGGTGAAGGTTTGGGGTGATTTTGTTTGTTTGATGCAATTAACAGATCATCCCAATCGCATCCATTGGTCGGGTTTGAATGATGCAACTCATTGGACGGTAGGTGATAAAGATTGTTATTATCATAATTTTAATGATGGAGAATATGTTCAAGGGGCAACGGAATCGAGCAATCCCCTCGTTTTTTTGCGTTCTGCTATTTATGCTGGTTGTTTTACGCTAGGCTCTAAAGTCCCCTTTATTTTTCAAAAGCTTCAAGACAAGCGCGGAGCGCGCAATGCAGCCTCTATAGCGTGTCGTGGGAGTGATGCTTTTTTTGCTGGTGATGGTGGCTTTTATCAGATGAGTTTGGATGGTCAACTTTTGCCGATAGGCTTTGAGAAGGTTGATAGAACAGTTTTTAAAACCTTTGATAAGTTTGCTCTTGATGAGATGCAAGGGGTTATAGATCCCATTGATAANNAACAGTTTTTAAAACCTTTGATAAGTTTGCTCTTGATGAGATGCAAGGGGTTATAGATCCCATTGATAACCGGATTTACTGGTCCTTAAAGAGAGGCAATAACGAGCAAACGACCTTTGTTTATGATTGGGGATTGCAGAAATGGTCGACGCTACAGGGAAAACCTTTCACGTTGTTTCCAGTATTTACGACAGGTTATACTTTAGAACAGTTAGATGAGATCTCGATCAATCTTGAGTCCTTGCCGGCTTCTTTAGACAGCCCTCGTTGGCAAAGTGGCGCACCCATGCTTGGTGCTTTTGATGATGAAAATCGGCTTGTTATGTTTACGGGAGCACCGATGGAGGCAACGGTTGTTTCGCAAGAA
>NZ_JBHIPG010000029.1:0-1833 GCF_042195905.1 Bartonella sp. AP331QHHD | reverse complement strand
TTCAGCTGTTGTTCATTACGATAAAAAAGAGGGTGAGAATGGCGGCATTGATTACACGAGTGTGACTTTAGGTAAAGGTAAGGATGCAGGACCAGTTGCACTTCATAATGTAAAAGATGGTGCCATTGGTGAGAGTTCACATGATGCGATTAATGGTAGTCAGATCAACACGATTTCTCAGAATGTAGCTAAATTCCTTGGTGGCGATGCAAAATTTGTTGAGGGTACGTTTACAGGACCAACCTACAAGTTATCCAAGGTTGATACAGCTGGTAATATAACAAATGGCTCTTTTGATAATGTTGGTAGTGCATTTACTGGTCTTGATGAGAATATCAAGAATGTGAATGCGCGGATTAAAGAGGTTTCTGAAGGAGTAGCGCAGGATTCTTTGAATTGGAGTAATGAAGCCAATGCCTTTGTCGCGCGTCATGAGAAGAAGCAAGAAGAACAAGGCAGGGCTGTAAGGACACAAGAAAACAGTAGAATTACGTTTCTAGCAAATGGTGAGATTAGCGCTAAATCAACAGATGCTGTCGCTGGTAATCAACTTTATTCAATGAATCAGACATTTGCGACGTATTTTGGTGGAGGAGCAGGTTATAATGAAAAGGGAGAATGGGTTGCACCTACCTTCAAGCTTAAAACTGTCAATTCTGATGGTAGTGCTGGTGAGGAAAAGGTTTACAATAGTGTATCGGAAGCATTTGCTGGAGTTGCGAGTTCTATCACGAATGTTCATAATGATGTAACTAATGTTGTCAGTGATAGCCTTGCCAAGCAGGATGATAATACGAAGGTTATCACTATTGGTAAAGAAGTAGAAGGTACAGAACTCAACATTGCCAACAAGACTGGTACGGATCGGACACTTTCAGGTGTTAAGGCAGGAGTGCTTTCAGCAGAATCGACAGAAGTTGTAAATGGCTCTCAGTTATTTGCGACTAATAAAAATGTTACGACAGTGACTACTAATCTAGACAGTGTTTCTAAAAATACATCGAGCTATTTAGGTGGTGGTGCTGATGTTCTTGTAGGCAATCTTCCGACGTATGTTGTTGGTGGTCAGTCATATCATGATGTTGGTTTAGCCTTTAGCGGTGTTGATACATCGCTGACAGATCTTCATAATGAGCTTTCTAAGAACAGCAATGAACTTACACAGACCATTGAGCAGAATGCTTTGTTGTGGAATGATGAAGCCAATGCCTTTGTCGCGCGTCATGTAAAGAACAAAGAGAAAGATGGTCAAGTTATAGCGGAACAAGAAAACAGCAAATTAAAATTTCTATTAGATGGAGAAATTTCTAAAGGTTCAACAGAAGCGATCACGGGCAATCAGCTTTATTCAATGAATCAGACATTTGCTGAGTATTTTGGTGGAGGAGCTGGTTATGATAAAGATGGACAATGGAAAGCTCCAAGTTTTGTGATCAAGAAAGTTGATGCGGAAGGTAAAGAAAGTGAAGAAAGCTATAAGAGTGTATCGGAAGCATTTGCTGGAGTTGCGAGTTCTATCACGAATGTTCATAATGATGTTACCAATGTTGTCAGTGATAGCCTTGCCAAGCAGGATGATAATACGAAGGTTATCACTATTGGTAAAGAAGTAGAAGGTACAGAACTCAATATCGCAAATAAAGACAAAGGGGATCGGACACTTTCAGGTGTTGGTGAAGCAACAAAGGATAATGAAGCTGTTAACAAAGGTCAGCTTGATGCAAGTCTGAAGGATCTTTCTACCAGCCTTCAGTCAGATGATTCAGCTGTTGTTCATTACGATAAAAAAGAGGGTGAGAATGGCGGCATTGATTACACGAGTGTGACTTTAGG
>NZ_JBHIPG010000028.1:0-4073 GCF_042195905.1 Bartonella sp. AP331QHHD | reverse complement strand
GACCACAGGAAGCATTAGCACCAGTGATATCAGCAACAGTGCCCATGCTAAAGCCAGCAGCCATGGGTTTAGCATTTCTGGGAATGACACGATAAAAAACATTGCCAAGAATGTTTTAAATCACGGCAAAGCCAAGGATGCAGCAGAAGGGGAAACCAAATCTGCTATCAGCGATGGGACTATCATCCTTACTGATACAACTGGACAGAGGGCGATGGGGCAAGATGCTGGACAAATCATTGGCTCTCTCAACCGCAACACCGCAGCAGCACACCAGGCAGTAGGACAGCTAGATGTCGCACCGCTTGAGGATATATTGCGTAATCGTTTAGGTATGAGAAATAAATGGGTAGATGAATGGTTTGATATATGGGATGGGGTTCGTAAAATGGCATTTTATGTTGACCATCCAGTGGGTGAGGTTGCGCATGATGAAAATGGCAATGTCCTCTATTTAACCGATGAAAATGGAAAACCTATAAAAGGCAGTGATGGAAAATATATCACTCTGTATCACTTTTTAAAGCCAGAGGAAGAAAAGCATTTACAAAAAGGCCCTAATGGTGCTGTTTATATGTTCTACAATGGCATTTTTAATTCACCAGATGAAGCAGCCGGTAATGCTGTCCAATTGGCTGTTAATAAAAATGGTCCCCTTTATTTTACATACTTTCCCCAAGCTGATGATGTGCTGGTAGAATTAGGGGTAGCATATTATCAAAAGTTTTGGGAGGGTAGCACTTGGGGATTGAGTAATTCGACCAAGAAGTTCCAAGATTTTATCTATCGTTATGGCAATGACAATGCTATTGTTAGTGGGCATAGCCGGGGTACCTTAACAATACGCAATGGAGCAAATGACTTGCAAGAACATGGTATCCACAGTGTAGCCAAGAAAACAGACTTCTATCTTGTTGGAGCGGCTGCTCACATGCAATCGATGGCCAATACAGTAGATTATCTAAGCGATGGCGAAAAAAATTATATCTACATACAAGGTCATATGTTAGACCCCATTAGTACAGTGATTGGTTACAATTGGCCTACGGCTTATGGGGTACGTTCCAAACCATATGATTCATTACATCCGTTAATTCTACCCCTCAGAGAGATGGGGGGAGCGATCATCGGCTATAATCCTAGTACCCATAATTGTTATGCTGATGCAAGTGCTAAGTGTAAAAATGATTACGGTTCATTTGATTTTATAAAATTTTATTCCACGAGAACAGGGAACAAAAAATGAAAATACGATTTAACTTATTGAGCCTGCTCATTCTATTAAGTATTACTGGATGTGATATGGACAAATCTCCTCCAGGGGAAGTATATGGGTGGATCAAGCCAGGAGCAGACTTTACCGAGGTAGGAAAAGCCTTATTAGAATGTGGCATGCCACATCTTAATTATCTTGAGGCTGAAAATCAAAAGCTCAGCAATAATGATAATGCAACAATTTATGCTTGTATGATTCAAGCAGGATTCCGTGACAGATATGGCGGTCCATCTTGGTGTGTGAATCATTGGAGGGAAAACCTTCCGATTTGTCGACCAGGCGCGGTCATTCCGAAACGAAGTGTTGAAAAGCGCTTAAACAGCCCTTTTTGTAAAAAATATAAAAATGCGGATGAATGCCAATCTTAAGTGATGATCAACAATCCGCCATCCTTGCCTTTGCTTGGAATGGCGCGATTGTTTCCTCACTTTCCATTATTTAACGGATGAAGAAAAGCAGCATTTACAAGCTGGTTTTGATGGCAAGGTGCATGTGTCCCTCAATGGCATTTTTACCCCACCCTATGAGGCGGCTGTTTATGCAGAGCAACATGCGGAGAATAAAAATGTACCGCTTTATTTTGTTGTGTTTCCAGAAGCCGATTCTGCTATCTCAGAACTTCTGGTCGCAGGCTACCAGAAGTTTATGGAAAATAACTTTTGGGGTTTGACCAATTCCACACAAGAAGCAAAAGATTTGGTGTATAGCCATGGTCTTACAGGGTTGGAACTTTATGGCCATAGCCGCGGGACGATGACATTGGGGAATATGTTGTATTCTTTCAAACAAGAAGGTGTTCACGGTATAGCCGACAACACGAAGNGGACGATGACATTGGGGAATATGTTGTATTCTTTCAAACAAGAAGGTGTTCACGGTATAGCCGACAACACGAAGATCAATTTCTATGGACCAGCCTTTAATGTTTTAGTTGCATCCGGTCTGTTAGGTTATGTGAGTGATGGCAAACAAACCACTGTTGGTTTTGATGGGCATAGATTTGACTTTGTAAGCAGAGTTATTGGCGGCAATGACTATACTTACGGGACACTCCCTGCCGGTAGTAACTGGTGGAAAGAATGGTGGAGAGTGATCATGAATCCCATAAGCTCCCATACTTGTCTTGGAGATGCGAGTCCACAATGTAGATATAATTATGGCACATCTCATCTAGAACAAAAACCTTGAATTAGATCATGGAGGAAAAAATGAAACAAACCTTAAAATTATTAAGCGCTGTAACTTTGTTCAGTATAGCCGGATGTCAATTTAACAAACCTCCTCTAGGAGAGGTGGCAGCGTGGAAGAAACCAGGAGCAGATTTTACAGAGGTAGGAAAAGCCTTGTTAGAATGTGGAATGCCAACTCCTTATTATACCGATCCAGAAAGCAGAAAGCTGAGTAACAATGCATGGGCAACAATTCATGCTTGTATGGTTCAATCAGGTTTCCATTATGAAAATGAACATGAGGGAGGATGGTGTTATACTTTTAGAGCCGAAAATCTCCCGATTTGTCGTCCAGGTGCTGTGATCCCGAGGCCCAGTGTCAAGAAGCGCTTAAACAGCCCTTTTTGTAAAAAATATAAAAATAGTCGCAAATGCCAGCCTTAATTTTTGCTGCTGATGGTAATCAACCCCCATCCTTGTTTTTGCTTGGAATGGGGGATTGTTTTCTCAATCCACTATCTCAATATTGTTCACCGCTGTTTAAACAGTGGTGACAGAAAATATCACCAGGCTTACGGGCCTTCTTATCGCAAATAAATCCACTGAAAGAGGGGAAAATGAAGAAAATCTTAAAACTATTGAGTTGCATGGCTCTGTTAAGTATCGCTGGATGTATTAACCAACCTCCTCCATCAACTTTAGCATTATGGGAAAAGCCAGGTGTCGATAAAGCGATGATCCAACAATCCTTATCAAAATGTGGCTGGAAACCGGTTTATGCTTCTTCTAGTGATATGAATTCGTATGCGAGTGAATTTGCCTCAGTTTATGAGTGCATGAAAAAAGCAGGTTTCCGGTATAAATTGCAAGATTCAAAAGGGCTTTATTTTGTACAACCTCTGAAAAGTGACTCGTTTTTAGCTAATTTGATGCTAGCTGGATATCAGCAATTTATGGACAATGATACCTTTGGTGTGACCAACAAAACGAAACAGGAACGCGCTTTACTAACGCATTTTGAGGATGAAAGAAAACGTCAGCAAAAGCAAAAAGCTTTACAAAAGCGATCACCAAAGCGTCCTCCCCATCGTTAAAAAGGTCGTTGGATAAAATCACGAATGAAGTAGAGGATCAAAGCCGTCTCCTTCTTTATCCACGCAACGGGCACTTTTAATTTGGTGTTTAAGATAGTCGACAATAAGGCAGGTGAGGTTTCATTACGGGGGATGCGTATTTTGAAGCCAAAGTCGTGGGGCAATCCACAGGATACGTTAAGCGGTTTGACCGAGGCTGGCGCATCTGGCAGTGTAACCGTGGGCTTTAAAACTGAGAAAACAGAAGCCTCTGTTCAGACCTCCACAGCGGTGACAGATAGCATAGAAGGCGGACGCGCTGTTAATATGCAAGCCCACAAAGGCAGCATTCATGGTGTTGGCGCTGATATTATCGCTGGTACCAATCCAATCTATGTGCTGGAAAATGATGAACAGAGCGGGAATATCACCATGGGAGTAGGTGAAGATATCATCTTTGAAAGTGCGCAAAATACGCAAAGCACACAAAACAGCAGTGAAAGTGCTTCAATGAGTGTTGGCACCGGTTATGGCACGGGTGGCGCAGGGGCAACG
>NZ_JBHIPG010000027.1:0-48119 GCF_042195905.1 Bartonella sp. AP331QHHD | reverse complement strand
TATGGAAAAACAAAGCATAAGTGATAATCTGTTTTTAAAATTGCAATCAAAGTGTGTAATGCATAAACTCATAAGGATATGGAATATATAGATAAAGTTTAAGAACATAATCTAGCCTTTCTTATTAACAGCCAGCGTATTCATGATGAGCAAGTTGGTACTGTATATTGGCAATTAATCTCTCATTGGCTTTTTTTACAATAGCACTTGTAATCTCTGGCTTTGACATCACCCTAGCAATTGAGGGTCCCTCTTGTTTTGCAATGGGGAATTGATTTCCATCCACTCTTTGAAAAACATTACCATTCAGCTTTTTTAATTCAACAGGCTTTGGAAAACTCCCATCCTTGATAAAAACATGGGCAAGATTTGTTTTTTTACAAACATTTTGTAAGCCACGCTGCGTTTTGTTCTTTTGCTTTAAAAAATTTAAGAAGTATCGGTGTTCCAGGACCAATGATATCTGTCTCAAGAAACCTTGCTGTCGCCTTTTCTTTAATATAAACACCTCTTCTTATACGCTTTATTTGGGCTGATGAGATGTCGGCAATTTGCTTTTCAGTAAAGCGTTCGACTGTTTTGCTGCGGTGTTTAGAGCATTACGCACAGCCCAATTAAGGCGTGGTGCTTGAAGACTGGTGAAGGTATCCTTCACCTGTTGAAGATACCATTTTGGGTAGATGATTAACTTCAACGTCTAAGCCTTTTTAAGAGTAGGTGTTGATGATTGAGAGACCTTAGATGCTTTTGGTTTTTCGAGTAAGGTTTCTTCAGTCATTGGTTCAGATGATGTTTGTGCTACTTCTTGTTCTATCTGCTTAATTTGTTCAACTGTCTTTTCAGGTTTTGCTGTTGTTTTGACGTCAACAAAAGGTTTTGAGCATTGGCGCGCTTGAGACGTGCGTAGACCTGATTAGAAACTTCAACAAATGGATTATTGGGGGGTAATGGTTCAAAGCGAACAGTGCTTTTATTGTCGCCAACAACACACATTGGCTTAGTGATGACAGCTTTCATTATGGCTCCTTTTGAGTCATAATTAATGACATAATTAGTCAAATATTGATTTTTATTCTGTGAAAAATTAATTAGCCAGAGCTAACAAAAAAACAGAGCTTTTTAGCCACGTTTCAAGTTCATATTTTACTGAATTTTAGACACAACACGAATAATACAGTGTCATCATTAAATACGATTTTTTACACCATGTCAACAAAAAAATCTATATTTTTTATTTTAAAATAGAATATATAGAATTTTCTAAAACATTTTAGATTTTATAAATTATTGTGAAATTATTATAGGAGGGAAAGGCAATGACAGGTCCAGAAATATTAGATGCCATGTATATAGTATCAATGATAGTTATATCCCTCTTAACTATAGCGTTTTGTTTGCCTGCCGCCTTTTGATTTTCATTAATAGCTCGCGGATCATATGCAATTACACGCTTTTGCAAAAAAATCTAGAGTGATAAATTTTTCCAGATTGAAGAGCTAAATATTAAGCTCGTGACGCGCTGCTGTTGCCAAAAAAGCAGATCTTGTTAAACCTCTCTCTTGTGCACAATCATCAATTGCACGTAAAAGCCCTCGTTCAATTGATATATTTGTGCGTATGACTTCTGAATCATTTTCAATAAAAGGAACTTGTATTAAAAAAGCTCCTTCTGACAAAGCTGTTTTGACAGATTCCCGTTGTATAACTTCTTCAAATTTTGAAGGAATAGGCACTCTAACTATATCTTCACAATAAAGTTGGAGTGCTTCTGTTGCATTTGCGATTAAATTTTCTTCTTCATCAGCAGCAGAAAAAAGTCCCTCAAAATCAGGAAACTGAACACCAAAAGCAGATTCTTCATCTTTATGAACAAGAGCAAAAAATCTTTTCATTCTTCTTCTCCTTCTTTTAACCAGCCTGCTTGTTGTGCGATAGAACGTGCTGTACCAATCGGAAGATTTTTTTTAGGATGTGGAACGATAACAACCTTATCATCTTTTTTAAATTTATGATGAGAACCTTTCACTTTGATAAGTTCAAAGCCATCATGCTTTAATTTTGCAATGATTTTTCGGCTATCTTGTTCCATTACCTAAACTCATAATGTGTAAATATATACACATTTTAATGATTTTTCATCTGATGTCAATTCTTTTTAATGGCTAAAATGCTTATGAAGCGCATTAAGAGCAATGCGCAATGAAAGCACAAGGTGTGGTAGTGATTGATCTTCTATGACAAGATACTGTAATGCGGCATGAAGGTTATATTGACGGTGTAAACATTGAGCTTCTTGAACAACATCTTTTACAGCTAAAAGATGTTCTGTTGCCTTCTGTGCCCATTTCTCTCTTGCTCCGTTATCAGAAGTTGTAGGCATTTCATCATAAATTGCATTAGGCAATGCTTTTGCACATAGGTAATTGTTTTTCACTTCAAGATATTTTTGCGCAGCATCATATTGGTCTTGATTGATTTCGCCTTGCAAATAAAGCCGCCCAATATAGGTACCGGAAAGCGGATTTTTAGCCTCTTCTATGGTCAAGCCAAAGCGTTTGGCACGCATTTCAATTGCCAATTTATCCATGGGTTCATGCGGTGTTTTTGCTCGTGAGATGCGTCCGTTTGGTTCTCTTATGCATCCTTTTATCCGAGGACGTCCGCGTTTTGTACGTTTTTTTCTCTTTGTCATATGTTATCAATCAGAATGGGACACTATCGTTAAGAGCTGTTCTATAATCTTGAGCACCTGAAGCGATAGCATAATTTTGAGAAGTAACGGGTGAAGGGGTAGGGGATGCCGATTGATCTTTCTTTACATCAAGCAAATACAACTCGCCTTTGAATTGTGGTAAGACAATCTCTGTTGTGTAACGGTCATGCCCATTTTTATCTTGCCATTTGCGTGTTTGTAATTTGCCTTCTACGTAAATCTTTGAACCTTTGTTGAGATACTGAAGTGTAATTTTTGCTAAATGTGGATTAAAAATCACCATGGAATGCCATTCTGTTTTCTCTACTTTTTGATTGGNTTTTTGCTAAATGTGGATTAAAAATCACCATGGAATGCCATTCTGTTTTCTCTACTTTTTGATTGGTTTTTTATCTGTATAGCTCTCAGAAGTCGCTATACTAAAATTGACTATTTCTGCTCCAGAATTCATTGTTTTGCTTTCGGGATTAGCACCAAGGCGCCCGATTAACGTCACTTTGTTTAGCATGTTTTTTCTTACCTTAAATTTGTATTTTAATACATAGAAAACCTTAACATTATTTGCTTATTTTTTCAATTGTTTCAGTTTATTAATAACAGTTTTTTAAGTATTACATTATAATATTATTTGACAAATTATTCATCAAAAAAACATGTCACACAAATGGCACGGCTTTCTTATTTCTGCTTTTAACGTTTCAATAAATATCCTTTCATTAAGAGTCTGTATCAAACTTTTTTGTTCGATTTATTGTTGACTATCGAACCTTTTTGTGCGATATTCATTTTATAAAGTAAAGGGGGAGGCTAAATGAAACGAGAAGCACTGCTTAGAGAATTACGTAAAGAAGCCAGAAATAGAGGCATTCATTACAGTGAAGCTCCTGATGCAGGCAAAGGGTCATATTATTTGGTAACTTTTGGAGACAAGACAACCGTTATAAAATCTGGTGAATTGACCCCACTTTACGTGAAAATAATAAAAAAGCAGTTGAGGGTATGAGTTACTCTCTCAATGGCTTTGATTTTTCGTTTTAAAAGCATTTCGATTATGGCGAGGATACCTAAACATGGAATACACTTATCAAGCAAAACTGGAATCTGATCCAGACGGTGGTTTTATTGTAACCTTTCCAGATGTACCAGAAGCAATAACAGCTGGAGAAAATAGAGCAGAGGCATTAGAGAATGCTGTTGAAGCTTTAGCTTTAGCATTACGGAGCTATTCTATGCGCGGTTTGCCTTTACCAATGCCACAACAGTATAAAGACCTTGTAGAGGTTACTGTAGATGCATGGAATGTTCTTAAACTTGCAGTGGTAGAAGCCTTTAATAAAGCGAATATCACAAAAACAGAATTGGCTAATCGTTTGGGTAAAAAAGAAACAGAAGCAAGACGCATTCTTGATCCAAATTATCCAACTAAGCTTCAAACATTAGAGCAAACACTGAGTGTTCTTGGAAAGAAAGTCGTTATTACAATCAAAGATGCAACCTAATTTCTTCTCCACTTAAAAGCTGGGAAGATGATCATACTTCTTTTAAACTTAAGCAGCTTTTAATAGATCTTCTAAAACTCATATTGCTTCTACAATTAAAATTTTATAGCCTCTACCTTTCACTTGAATGATTCTAAAAGACACGAGATATTTGAGATACAAACTACCTACTTCATAATCACTGAGATAACTTAGATAGTATCTATCGCCCATAAGACTATAAACGTTGTAATTGTGTTAGCTTTATGAATACCATTAACTTCCTTTCTTATAAATATGAAATAGATACAGACTCAAAATTAGTTAATACAAATTGTATCGATAAATTTTTGCAGGAAGGAACGTATACTCTTACCGTGAAGAATCAATGTGCTACCTTAACAATTGAAAAACTTTTTGTGGAATCAAGTACCTACTATTGGGTTTATGTTTTAACAGGAGAAGAAAGTCCTTATAATCCTGAAGTGATTGATTCCGAAAATGGCTTTCAAAGCGTTCCTAACCCGCGTTCTAAAAAACAAATTGAACAAAATGAACAATATTTTGGAGTTTTGATTCCTACAAAATTCATTCTTTTTTCTTCAAGTAAAAAGCTAAACCAATGCTTGCAGTCACACTACAAAGAAAATTTCAAGGAAGAAATTAATATTTTACCTGAGCTTATTGATAAGCAAGATTTCGAAAAAAAATTGCATTCAATTAAAGAAATAAAACTAAAATATAAAAAACAAAAACAATTAGAACTTTTTGGAAAGCAATCAGCAAAATGCTTAGTGGAGTTGGCTAAAGATTCTCTTGATGCATTTCCCACTGATGATGTTACTGAAATAGAACTCAGCTTAGATATCAAATTTAAAGAAGAAAATAATTTAAGGGAATATTTGTGGAATTTTTTAAAAAAAGATAAAAAAAATCCTATATTGCACAAATTAAATTTTGTGGGAGATACATATGATAAGTTCGATGTAATATTTAATACTGAGAGTTTTCAGCATAGAATCCGTATTAAATCATCTAAAGATGATAATGGCAGATATAATAAAGATTTTGTAAAAAAAGAATTGATATTTGAAATCGGAAATTTCACTGTGGCTTTATAATGGAACACTGCAGTGTAAGGATAGATATATTTATTAAATTGCGTGTATACAACATAAGAAAGAGTACACGGCATAAAAAATAATACCAAAGTACAATGTTTAAATACCAAATAGCAATATCTGAGTACCACATTATGGTATCTAATGAAAAAGGAAATTTGTGTTCCACATACCTAAAAATGACAGGCAAAGAAACAGTTTCTTTATAACTATTTGGGAAAATTAAAACGACAAGCGCTAAAATTATTATATTTAAGAGTCGGTGCATATATTGTTGTAAATCACGTGTTAGTTTCACCCAACCCGTTGTACCATCATCTTTATATTTTGGGTTGTTCTGCAACTCAGAAGGAATATTAGAATTGCATAAAATTGCAAAAATAGTTGTTACTATTATCAAACCAACAGATGCGAATGTCAAAATACCCTGAATAAAGTCAATATTTTTTTTAATTCCTGAAAAACATAAAAATATAAAAACTATAATGCCAAACAAGGCTCTTAGTTGCTTATCTGTAAACATACTCATTTCCTGTGAAAAAATTATGATTTCAATTTTTTAAATTATTTTCTGATAGAAGGCACAAACTACCTTTAGTTTTTTCGCGTTTGCTTTCCTTTTAATAGCAACGTCTTCTATTGCATCCAGTTGCTTTTAGTTAACCTCATCTATTATTTATCTATAGTTGATGATCGCTTTAAGTACTAAGATCCTCTAACCTTTCATAAAGATTAAAGAAACACTCTGTTATTTCAAAAATACACGAAAGAACTTAATGACTGCTGCAATATTTTTTTACATTGATACTAGCTATTTATGTTTTTTAAACAAATATCTTGAAATTTTCACATCCTAAAATTCTTAATTTGTATTAAAGGATTCACTTAGTTTATAAATTTGGTACTGCATACAATTTTAGGAAAGTATTATACCTTAAAAAAAATTTTTAGTCACTCTTAAAACGCATATCTAATCGTAAAATGATCACCACTTTTCACTATTTTGCTAACCTGCAATGTTTTTCACTGTTCCTCCAATACCATTTAAAGTTTCTTCAAGCTCTTGCTTGTGAACAAGCGTTAGTCGTCTAAAGTGCTCTTTCGCTGTTTTTTCTTTGAGTGTTTTCTCACGTGTATTTTAATTGCTCTACGTACACTTTCGGCTTTTGAAAGAAGGTTATTTTCTACTGTCTGGCAATAAGCTAAAAGCTCTCCACAAATTGGCATAAATGTTTTTGATATCCCCATTGCTTGACCAGTTACGATATCTTCGACGCCCTTTTTCAGAGCATATGCTGAAATCCGTTCCAGCATCATGCTATAGGAAAGGATAACGGCCTTGGAATCTGTGTTCGCAGGGACTTCATGCTTGAGAGTAGGAAAGAAGCTTGCTCAATTTGCTTAACTGAAGCTTTCACAGAGAGCAACGCTTGTAGACGATTGCAAGCATCTAAGGTTTGCGCCTCCTCCTGTTTCGTCAATGTATTCCCAGTTTTCAAAGTCAATGGATACCCCGGACTGATCATTTCCATAATGACCACCTAACCGTTTCTCCTGTTCTAATCTTGCTTTTTTCTGTGCTAAAAAAAACACTTTGGATGTGTAACCCAATTGCACCCAGTCCTTTGCCAATCTCGTTTGTTTGCACTTTTTACCTGGGTTTGCTATCCAGTAATTTGTGAACCGTTCAAATTCTGACACTGCCTCATGATGCGTTAATCCTTGATCGATTGCGTATTGCAAATTAGGTTCAAAATCCGCAGGTAAGAGAAACCCATATTTTGACCTAGTCCGCTTCGCTTTTTTGGGAACGTTCTTTTGCTCGTGAATGGGAGGTTGGTTTTCTACACCCGTTGTGATTTGCTTTGGTTGGCTTTCGCAAGCATGAACCTCTGTTGGCTCGTCAATCTGTTCGTTTGTTTCTAAACTTTCAGAACAAATTTCTTTTTTTTCTAAAACGATAGTTTAGTTTTTTTATTATATATGTTATTGTTAATGACATCATTAAGCATTGCTTGTGTATTGCTAGAATCCTCACAAGCATCATGCTTAGCATCTTGATCATCACTAATTGTTTTTGCTTTATGATGTTTTGCCCATTTTGCTTGCGCTGCCTTCTGTGCTCTCTGAAAATTTATTTAAATTTTCGTTTGAGTTATTGAGTTCTTCCTCAACATCTGAATTTCACAAACGACCATCTTCTAAGCAAATGATGTGTCCAAATCTAAATAAATAATCTAATGCCTTTTGAAATCTTTTTACTGAACAACAAGTAAAATGAGATAATATTTGTGAATCATTCAAAAGAGGTTCACGCGTGTGTAACATTCTTATCCGCAACTTCACATAAACATTGACTTCCATAGGCGGTAAATCAGAAAGTTTAAATAGCCATTGGTCTGTATTAAGTCTCGTCCATGGTATTTTACTGGACATGTATACCCCCCTTCTTTCTTTAAATATAAAATTGCTAAAGAGTCTGCTTCGTTGTCGTCTTTAGGCACATGTCTTTGGAACATATCGCCCAGCCTGTCTTTGTCCCTAGATCAAGACAGAAAATCGTGTTAGTCATTTGCTATTCCATTTAAAAATATTTTTACAAAGCCGTTCGACGGTAATTATTATTCGAAATAAAGGTGGAAAATGCCTGATAATGATGTGCTTCAAAATACAAACAATCAAGTAAACAACATTCCACTGCAACCTTTGTTTATTACATCTTGTTATGAAGAGTTTGCTGATGATATTGCATGGTTTAATTTTCACAATATAGCTCCCTTTGATATTAAATTACATTCTGTTTCTGGTGTTTACTGTCGGAAACCATGTAGTGATATTAACTGGGAACATACTAATTCTTGGCCTGAAGTATTTCTTTCTGTTGGTCAATTTAATGCGCCTTCTTTACCTTATTGCCATAATATCGAAGATAGAATTCATTTTATAAGCCCACCTGAAGTACCTGCGTCGAAAGTATTATTGTCTATAAATATTCCAGCCCATACAAAATGTTTTGCTATCATAGGTATACAATTTGGGGCCGATATTGATAGAACATATGGGGCTTCTGTTAAACTTACTTTTCAATTTTCTCCAACTTATGATTTCACAAAAATTTTTAATGCTAATATTTTTTTAGAACGTATATTTCCCCTAAAGAAGAAGCCAAACGAATCCAATCATCATGGAATGAAATGGAGGCTGCAACAGATCGATTAAAAGCATATCAATTACGAAGCGCTTCATCTAATATGCAGACCGCTTATTATGCTTCTCGAATAATCCCTGAAATTTCTCTTGGAAAGCTTGTGTGTTACCGTATACCTCTAAGTACAACTTTGATCCTAAAGCATTTTTAGCTATTAAATGGTTATTTTCATCAAAAGAAAAATTCCAATCAGAATTACTAAAAACAATTGTACAACCATCTGGAAAACCTATTGCATGTATTAAATCTTCTGAAGAGCTAAAAGTATAACGTGGTGGTTTTTTCATTTCCTCCCCTTATGGTTGATGCGTATTTATATGTGCGCTATGGCAGAGCGCGTAGTTATAAGTTTTGAAAAATTGGATTAACTCAATTCAGACACACATTGCACGCATCTTATTAATTTGATTTCTTCTTTTCTTTTTTCGATGAGTTTATCCCTTAAGAAATCAAGCCTATTTTTGACTAAGACTATAAACAAGATCAGCTCATTTAAGCAATAAAAAGATGACAACTCTTGAGAAAAATAATTATCAAACCAAGTTGTAGTTGTAAAAGCTTGCGTAAACACAGATAAAAACCATTGATTAAAATCATCGTACGGCAATAACGGAAAATATTTTCTATCATCACGCGCAAAGATACTATGCAGCATATAGACAAAACAACCTGTTGATGAGGGATCTATGCTTATTTCAAAACATGCATCTTGAGGCGAAAGGACACCATAATATATGTTTTCCTGTCCAATCTTATTAACAAGATCAATCAACTGGACTTTGCTTATAGTGATCTGTGAGACATCTACTATCTCTGATCTTTCTTCTTTAAGAGTGTGAATGGTGCTGTTGATGTTCATTATTATCTGTAGGGGCAGCAATAAAAGCAGAATGTGAAGATAATTTAGAATCACATGATTGCGTCCTATAAAAAAACGAGAAAAAGTCTTCTGCCTTAATCGGTGCTCCAATTCTTTTAGCTTTATTCAAAAGAATTGGGATATGTTTTGTCGGAATTCTCCCACCAGTTCCGCCTTTTGATACAGGACGGAGCCAGACGTACATGCGTGTTCTATGAACCCCAAGCAACTGAGATACTCTACGAACCCCACCTAATAAATTTATTATTTCCGAAAATTGTTTCATAAGTCATATTGTGGCTTATTTAGGTACAATATCAATAGAAAATGTAACGAAAATCACAAAAGATTTTTTTTCTAACAAAGATATAATGGAAACCATGAATAACATTATGAAAATTTGGCTAAGTGAAGCCTTACAAGAATCTGGATTATCTCAATCATAGCTTGCCAGACAACTAAGTGAGAAGGTACATCGTCCTATCTACCGCTCTGCAGTCAATAAAATGCTGACAGGTGAACGAGGAATAAGTGCACAAGAAGGTATAGCAATTGAGGAAATCACGAAATACCCACTTCCACGAAAAAAAACTATACCCTTAATGGGATATGTAGGAGCAGGTTCAGAAATTATCCCCTATGAAGATGGTTGGCTTGAAGAAGTGGAAATGCCCCCGTATATTACAAAGGATACATACGCAGTAAAAGTTGAAGGCGATTCAATGGAACCTTTCATTGAAGATAAATCCATTTTATTTTATTCAGAAAACATTTCTCCAAGTTTACTTCTTAATAAAAAAGCAATTGTCTATACGCAAGATGGACGTTGTTTTGTCAAAATAATAAAGCAAGGTAGTAAGCCTGGTTTATTTAATTTAGAGAGTTTAAATAGGTTGTATCCAGAAATAAAAGATATTGCATTAATTTGGGCTGCGCCTATAGACTGGATAAAACCACCGAGATTTTAAAATAGTTAAATCATATGAGCATAATTTTCTTCTTATCGTATATTTCTGTTAAGGAGAGAATTATGCAAATATTTGCAAAATAATCGATTAGAATATTAAAATTCAATGTAATTAGTATTACTAAAGCTCTAGCTATTCTAAACATATACCCCTTTTTTAGTAATTACAGTTTTAATTTTCTAAGTGAATTTTTATATTTATGTAAAAATTTCTAAAATCGGTACATATGTATTAACATATGTTCTTAAATACACTACATTGGTATCCATAAACCACACACAAACAATTGCCAAGAGGCGTTGGGGAGGAGAAATTATGGAAAATCCAATTCTTATAAATTCCGATGAAATTTTATTAGTTGTCTATAATGATGATCAAAACATTGGTCGGTCAGGACCACTGGATGAAAGCCAAGTTCTAAAAATTATTGACGAGGCAGATGATGCAATCCAAATCTTTCGCATCAATCCTTCTGAAAAGAACTGTGAAGACATTTCTGAAGAGATCGCAGAAGCATATGTAAAAGAAAATATCGAACGTCTCTATGAGGATAGTGAGGTTCATTATTTTATATGAGAAAGTGATGTTACAATAAACTTTTAGGCGAGATCGCAGACGAAAAATATAATGATGAGATTTACGGTACTTACGAACAACAACACCGTTTGCGTCCTTGTGATGTGCTTTAAAAATTCTAAAGGGCGCTTTTAAATGTACCCCCTTTAATCCATCAATAATTGATTAGAGTAAACTTATGAATACACATGATATGATAGTGAAAGATATCTCATACCTGAAAACGAGGTAGACAACAAAATCGGTTATGTCCAAATGGTCAATGCCCATGTAATGCATAGGCACTTACATTTGAAATAAGATTTTTCCACTTGGTTTAATGATTGTGTTGAAAAGCTTGATCTAAAAGAAGGCGTGGATTTTGTTTTTACAAAACAAGAATGGAACAGACAGAAGATTTGTCCAAAATCTGAAATAGAAACAGATAAAACCGATAATCATTACTTCAAAATTTACGCAGCAAGGAAAATCGCTAAAGCAGAGCGCCATAGAAACTATGGCAGAATATTATGCCAAAACTTGTGTTTTCATTAATTTAGGAAGTGATGATGAAAAGCCTTATTGTAACATCTGAAAAATATGAACTTTTTGAAAGGAGTTCATCATGAATACTCTCATAGAGATTAAAGAACAAGCCATTGATAAGGAAATTGTTCAGACAGTAAATGCACGTGATCTGCATACATTCTTAGAGGCAAAACGTGACTTTTCCAATTGGATTAAGGACCATATTACCAGATACAATTTTATAGAAGGACAAGATTTTATAAAAACACAAGATTTGCGGTCACCAAATTTGGCGAGCGCAAAATCTAGAGCTGTTATCGCAATTAATTACCATCTCACTTTGGAAATGGCAAAAGAACTTTCCATGGTAGAGCGTAATGAAAAAGGTAAACAAGCCCGTCAATATTTTATTGAATGTGAACGGCGTGCAAAGAAACCTTTAGACCTTGCAAACGCTTTAGAAGACCCTCTCTTTGTGAAAAAACTGCTTTTAGAAAGCGTCACACAATTAGAGACCTTAAAAAGCGAAGTGAATACCCTTAAACCAAAGGCAATGGCTCTTGAAAGCTTACAGCGTCATAATGGACTCTTCGGTCTTACAGAAGCTGCTAAAATACTCGAGATGCAATCAAAACAGTTCATTCTCTTCTTACAGAAAAAAGGTTGGGTTTACAGACGAGCAGCAGGTGGAAATTTGCTTTCTCATCAAGACAAAATCCAAAAGAAACTTATGGATTGTCCAACTATCACACTTCAAACCGCAAGTGGAATAGAAAAGGTCATTCCTTTGCGCAAAAATCACAGCAAAAGGAATTGGTGTGCTGTCTCAAGAGCTTAAAAGACAAAGCATGCATTAAGAGGAGGTTATTATGATAAAAAAGAAATACGAACTGACTGATGAGACAATTAAAGTTGATAGAATAACGCTTTACCGTATCCGTGCATTAAAAGACTTTGGAGATGTTAAAAAAGGTGATCTTGGTGGCTGGGTAGAGAGTGAAAGAAATCTTAGCCATGATAACAATTGCTGGATTGGTGGTGAGGCATGGGTTTATGATGATGCCGAAGTTTATAATAACGCAAAAGTTGGTGGTAATGCCATAGTAGCTGGCAAAACAGCATTTTATGGAAGTGATGCTATCTTAAGGTAGGGGCAAAAATCATGGAAAAAAAATACGAACTGACTGATGAAAAAACTGAAGTTAATGACAAAACACTCCGCCGCATTCGTGCATTGAGAGATTTGGGGGATGTCAAGAAAGGTGATCTTGGCGGCTTTATAGAGAATGAAGACAATCTAAGTCATGATGGCAATTGCTGGGTAGGCGATGATGCAAAAGTCTATGGTTATGCCAAAGTTTTTGGTGATGCTTATATTGATAACATTGCTGATATTTACGAAAATGCATGTGTTTTTGCCAATGCACAAATCTACGAAAATGCACAAGTTTCCGGTGGTGCATTTATTAATGGAAATGCTAAAATTTATGACAGTCCATTGATTTCCATCAGAGCAAAAGTTGGGGGAAATGCCAAAATCTATGGTTATGCATTTATTCATGGAAACGCAGAGATCATCAATGATGAAATCATCACAACGGGCGAGAGGCAATAAACCATGGAAAAAAATACGAACTACTAATCTTATAGTATCTCTATAAGCCGTTTCTAACAACCAAACAATATTTTTAAACACAAGCGTGATTCACGCCACGGGGAAATTGCGCGCAGTGGAGGAAATCAAGATGAGTGAACTAAGTACCACACAAACGGAATTAGTGAAAAAAACGAACGATTGTGAAATCAAACCTACAGCTATGGAGCTTATTTTAGAAAGAGCTTTAGAAAATGATGTTGATCTGGAACGTCTCAAGAGCCTTCTCGAATTGCGAGAAAAGGAGATAAAACGACAAGAGCGCCAAAATTTTGTCCATGATCTTTCGGCTATGCAAATGGAATACAAAAATATCGAACAAAACGCCATTAATACACATACTAAAAGCTCTATACAACGCTTGATAAATATATTGATGCTATCAAAGAACCTCTTGCAAAACATCACTTTGCCTTGTTCTCTCGTATCAAAGACCAGAGTTCAAATGACATAACTGTAGAAATGACTTTAAAGCATATATCAGGCAATGAAATATCAACAGAAGGAACATTTCCTTTTGACGCTACAGGGAGCAAAAATAACATACAAGCGGTTTGTTCTACTCTCACCTACGCACGTAGATATCTCTTAGGCATGCTTCTTAATGTTGCAAGAAAAGAAGACGATACAGAATGGAATAACGCTTCTTGCGGGTATCTCTCCTGAACAGATGAATGAAATCAAAGAATTAATTAAAAAAACACAATCTGAAGAAAGTAGGCTTCTCTCTTTCATAGGAGTAAAAAATCTAACAGATATGTCTTATAAACAAGCACAAACCGCTTTGTTTTCTTTGAAAAAAAAAGCAACGAAAGCAAATGAATAAAGCACAACAAAAGCAATTAGATGCACCTATACAAGATGCCGATATAGCAACGCCACACGAACAGGGAACGGCGGTGTGAGATGGAACAAAGAACAGCAGAATGGTTTCAAGCGCGCTTAGGTAAAGTCACTGCTTCAAACGTTTACAACGTACTCAGTAAGACAGCAAAAGGTTTGCCTACAAGCAAATATGAAGATTACAAAACGAAACTCATGACAGAACGCTTAATAGGGGAAATAAGCCAATCTTATACAACACCTGCTATGCAATGGGGCATTGAACATGAAGAGAATGCCTTGAGAGAATATGAATTCATTTATGACACCAATGTCATAAGATGCGGGTTTATCCCACACCCAAAAATGGAAATGGCGGGGGCTAGTCCTGATGGGTTTATTGGAGAGGACGGTTTAGTCGAAGTCAAATGTCCACAATCAACCACGCATCTTCGTTTTTTTATTTATGACGAAATCAAGCCTGAATATATCGCACAGATGCAATTCCAAATGGCATGCACTGGACGAAAATGGTGTGATTTCATGAGCTATAATCCAAACTTTGTAGGCAAATCTACTGGTTTGAGAATGAAAATCAAACGCATCCTCCGCGATGAGGAACACATTGAAGAGATTAATAAAGCTGTCGAAATCTTTTTAGGGGAAATAGAACAAGAGATGGAAAAGATTTTGGCAAAAGCTGCTTAAACCTATGGGGGTGCTCTCTCCTCCCAGCACTCCCACCCATTTAATTAATATAAAAAAGAGAAAGGTAATGAGATGATATTTGATGATGGAGATAGATATGTAACGACACGTGAGTGTGCACAGCTTTTTAGTGTATCTACAACAACGATTCGCAATTGGGTGCTTCAAGGAGAGTTTCCCCAACCTTATAAGCTGGGAAGAGCAGTGAGATGGAGAAAAAAGAGATCTTAGACTTCACTCCAAAGAAAAATAAGGAGCAAATAAGAACAAATTAGGTAAAATTATATAAACTGTAGAAGGTGGTCTAAAAGGTGGTCTGAAAATAGCTATTTAAAGAAAAAAACTATATATTTCAATATTTTAAACACAAAAAGTGGTGCCCAGACGCGGATTCGAACCACGGACACGCGGATTTTCAGTCCGCTGCTCTACCAACTGAGCTATCTGGGCATGCTTCATAAAAAATATAAAGCGTTTGCGGTTATAACATTAAAATTTTCTCTGTCCAGTCATCAAAAGAAAAATAATTGATTTTTTAATAAGTTTATCTCCCTATTCTAGAGCGTTATCAATGAATCTTTATCATAAAATAAATTTGATAGGTATATTGGACACTTTAGTGTATTGTTATTAGAATGCTGTCTTATCGTGGTGGTGATACGAAAAAAAATTAAAAGAATCAATCGAGAAGAATGATTAAGAAAGATTTTTTTATAAAGTTTCCCTAAATTTTAAGCATACGAAATAAGAGACAACATTTTTGACTTTTTTCTAAAAAGATTATTGATTAGTCTTTATAATAATTTGTTTTTCTTTATAAAGAAAGAAAAACATCTAAAAGGGGAGAAATAATGATAATGTTACAAAAACCAAGTAATCGTCCCAATAATACTAATTTTTCTTCAGGCCCTTGTAGCAAACGGCCTGGTTGGACTCTTGATGTTCTTAAAAATGCATTAGTTGGGCGTTCACATAGATCTAGAGAAGCAGAATTAAAACTTGCTGAAGTTGTTAATTTAACCCGTGAGATTCTTGAGGTTCCTTCTGATCATCGTATAGGAATTATGCCAGGATCAGATACCGGTGCTGTTGAGGCTGCTCTATGGTCTCTATTAGGTGAGCGTGGCATTGATATGGCAGCGTGGGAAAGTTTTGGGTTTGGGTGGAATAAAGATGTTGTCGAGCAATTAAAGCTTTCTGATGTGCGTCGTTTTGAAGCTCCTTATGGTGAAATACCAGATTTAACACAACTTGACTTTGATCGGGATGTTGTTTTTACATGGAATGGGACAACTTCTGGTGTGCGTATTCCTAATGCGGATTTCATTCCGCATAAGCGGGCTGGATTGACCATTTGTGATGCAACATCGGCAGCTTTTGCGCAATATCTTGATTTTTCAAAATTAGATGTTGTTACTTTTTCATGGCAGAAAGTTTTGGGAGGTGAGGCTGCACATGGTATGGTGATTTTAAGTCCTCGTGCTGTTGAGAGGCTTGAGAATCATGTTCCAGCTTGGCCTATGCCCCAACTTTTCTATATGACAAAAAATGGAAAATTGAACGAAGATATTTTTAAAGGAAAGATCATCAATACACCTTCTATGCTTTGTGTTGAGGATTTTCTTGATGGGTTGAAGTGGGCAAAATCTCTAGGAGGTGCAGCGGCATTAAGAGCAAGGGTTGAGAAAAATTTTTCTGTACTTGATGCTTTTGTTCGCAAAACGCCATGGTTAGAATATTTGGCAAAAGATCCTGAAGTGCGTTCTAACACCGCTATTTGTTTAGATATTGTGGATCCAGTGATTACTGCTTTGGATACGGAAAAGCGAGTATCTTTTATAAAAGCGGTTGTGAAGCGTCTTGATGAGGAAGGGGTTGCTTATGATATCGGTTCGTATCGCGATGCTCCTCCTGGGCTTCGAATTTGGGCGGGTATAACAATTGAGGCTTCCGATCTTGAAATTTTAACACAATGGCTTGAGTGGGCGTTCCAAGTTGAAAAAGCACAGCTTTAAATAATTACTGTTGATTTTCACAACGTGTTTTTAAACAAAAAAGGATACGAGAGATTATGATGATCTTTCGTATTCTTGTATCAGACAAACAGCCTCTAAATATTACATGAATTGTAAAAGATTAAGACGGGGAATGAATGCTTTGTCAGGTGTTGGATACGCACAAATTAAAATCTCTAATGTTTTTACTTTTTGTAGCGAAAATGACAGATTTAAAATATTTGGGTATTTGCTTATCTTTATTATCATAAATTTGAAAATTTAATCACTTGAAGATTGAGAAAAATCTGAAATGAGGAGTCGCACTTGCTCTAAGGTTTCGTTATAAAGAAGAGTTTGTTTTTGAATGCTGGTTTTTTTGACCAAACACGACGGAGAAAGTTATGGCCAATGTAGTTGTTGTCGGTACACAATGGGGTGATGAAGGCAAAGGTAAAATTGTAGATTGGTTGTCTGAGCGAGCAGATATCGTGGTGAGATATCAGGGGGGGCATAATGCTGGCCATACATTGGTTGTTGATGGAGTCAGTTATAAATTATCACTTTTACCGTCTGGTTTAGTGCGTGGCAAGTTATCAATTATTGGTAATGGTGTTGTTGTTGACCCTCATCATTTTGTTGCAGAAGTAAAAAAACTATGTAATCAGGGTGTAAAAATCACACCAGAAATTTTGCGTATTGCTGAAAATGCTCCTTTGATTCTTTCTTTGCATCGTGATCTTGATGCAATTCGAGAAAGCGGTTTATCTGGTTTAAAGATTGGTACAACAAAGCGCGGTATTGGACCGGCTTATGAAGATAAGGTGGGACGTCGTGCTATCCGAGTGATGGATTTAGCAGAAAAAGATACACTTATGGCTAAGATTGAGCGGCTTTTGAGGCATCATAATGCTTTGCGTCGTGGGATGGGTGTTGCAGAGATTGATTCTCGAGCACTTTATGATGAATTGATGCAAGTTGCGGATAAAATTTTGCCCTTTATGGATTGTACGTGGCGTCTTTTAGATGAAGGTTATCGAGGAGGGAAACACATTCTTTTTGAAGGTGCGCAAGGTGCTTTATTAGATAATGATTTTGGAACTTATCCTTATGTAACGTCATCTAATACAGTTGCTGGGCAAGCATGTACAGGTTCGGGGATGGGACCTGATGCAATCCATTATGTTTTGGGTATTGCAAAAGCTTATACTACACGCGTTGGAGAAGGGCCGTTCCCGACAGAGCAGATAAATGATATTGGTGAATTTCTGGGAGTGCGTGGACATGAATTTGGTGTTGTAACGGGTCGAAAGCGTCGATGTGGTTGGTTTGATGCTGTCTTAGTACGTCAGATGGTAACAATTTGCGGTGTTCAAGGTATAGCATTGACAAAACTTGATGTTTTAGATGGTTTGGATGAAATAAAAATTTGTATTGGTTATGAGCTTGATGGTAAAAGGATTGATTATTTACCTTCTTCCATGGGAGCTCAGGATCGGGTGAAGCCTATTTATGCAACATTAGAAGGTTGGAAGGAAGAAACAGCACATGCATTGAGGTGGGAAGATTTACCAGTGCAGGCTATTAAATATATACGCTATATTGAAGAACTGATTAATACAAAAGTGGCTTTATTATCCACAAGTCCAGAGCGTGAAGATACTATTCTTATTACGGATCCCTTTGTTAATTGATTATTGTTTTTAGATTTCTATATATGTTCTCTGTTCGTTTTTGTATCTTTTTACAAAAAAAGTTTTTAAGAGCACGTAAAAGAAAGGTGCAAAATAGCATTGTTTATTTTTCATATTCATTTTACATTATTGCAATAGTTGTACCAATATTAAATGGCAACCAATTTAGAAGGCTAAAATAAGGTTTTTTGGCTTTACTATTGATTTTTTCTCAGTTTAAGAGAGATTATAGAGGAAATGGTAGATTTCGTTGGAATCTTAAAAAAGACAATTAATGCACAAAATAATATTACACCACAAGTGCGTAAGCGGATTTATAAGCGGGCTACCGAAACACTAGAACATCAATTTGTAACAGCAAAAATACCACAAGCAATAGCGGATGAACAAAGAAAGATTCTTCAAAGTTCTATTGCAACTGTTGAAGGAGAATATTTAGCAGTTGAAAAGAAACGGCTTTCTTCAGTTATTGGGTGGAATCCCACAAATATAAATGAAGATAAGAAATATACAAAAAAAACTATATTACCAAAGAATAATGAATTGTCAGAGGTAAACATAAAAAGAAAGCAAGATTTTGTTACACGTTCAAAGGATAACAAGGTATTTGTTGAGCTTTGTGTATCAGATATACCAGATGCAGAGCCTGTTAATATGGAGGCTGATGTGCCTTCTCAGCATGTTAATAGCAGTGTGTTAAAGATTTCTCCTTCGCAGGAAGATAATCCGCATATTGTTTCGCACATTTTTTCTCAGGCTTTACGTCGTGCTAATAAATCGTTAGTGCAAAGGCGTATTGTGATAAGTGCTGTTTCTGTTGTTAGTTTTGTTGTTTTACTTGTTGGTATTTTTTTTTGTTGGTGAGCGTGTATTTGTATCAAATGATCATCAGTTTTTAGAAGAAAATCTTCAAGCTTCTCACAGAGTACCAAAGGCATTTCCAATTAAGAGAAAGTTAACACAACGCTTATTAGAGGATGGAAGTGAAATTGATGTTGGTTTAAAACAAGCGATAGATTCTTCGGATGAAGAAGTATTCTCAACAGTTGTTGATAGCAATTTGCAATCGCTTGAAACATCAGGTGAAGCTGTTTTCTATCAAGCACGTACAAATTATGATGCAGAAAAGATAGCAACGGGAAGTGCTCGCTGGACGCTTATAAAAGAGTCTCAAGTGAAGGGGGCTCCAGAAGAAACAACTATACAAGGTGATATAACAATTCCTGATGAAGGGATATCATTACGGTTAATTTTACGTCGTAATACCGATCAGTCATTTCCTGCTTCATATATTATGGACCTTATTTTTATTCTTTCGGATAAATTTTCAGGTAAAGCTATAAGCAATGTTCAAGCATTAACCTTTAAAGCAAGTGAACAATCCATTGGACAGGCTTTAACAAGAACCATTGCTGCAAAGATTAACGATGACTTTTTTCTTGTCGCATTGAGTGGAAATCATCCATTTCTTGATCGAAATTTACAATTGATGCGAGAATTAGATTGGATGCGTTTGGTGTTAACGGATAAAAACGGGCGTATAAGTGAATTAACCTTTGCAAAAGGACCAACAGGTAAGTCTATTTTTAATGAAGTTATTGGACAATGGCTTGCACAACAAGATAAGTTAACAGTTCTTGGTCAACAAAATAAAACATAGATGCAAAAAAATAAACGGCTGTGAAGAATTTTCTACGACCGTCTTTATCAATTATATACCAAATATATTCAATAAAGCTTTACATATCAATAACTTAAAGAATTCTATAGGCTAATTTACAAGTATAAAGCCAAGGCATGCTTTTTTTCATTTTCACATTTAAAGAATGTGCAAACCATTGGCTTTATACTTAACTCTAGGTTTTATACTTGACTTTGAGATAAAGTAGAATCTTTGATAGAGTTTTGCACTTTTTCAAATGCACGCATTTCAATTTGTCTTACTCGTTCTCGACTAATATTAAATTCACCAGAGAGTTCTTCTAGGGTTAGTGGTACATCGTTTAAACGACGCGCTTTAAATATACGCTTTTCGCGTTCATTGAGATTGTCCATGGCATTTATGAGCATGGAACGGCGATTTTCTAATTCACTTTTTTCAATTAAAATTTGTTCTTGATCGTTAGATTCATCCACCAACCAATCTTGCAACTCACTGTTTTCCCCTTCTTTTGTTCGAATTGGTGCGTTGAGTGAAGTGTCACCACCAAGCCTACGATTCATTGATACAACTTCATCTTCTGTGACATTCAACTGGATTGCAATTTTTTTCACTTGTTCTGCATTGAGATCGCCACTATCAAGTGCTTGAAGTTTACTTTTTAACTTACGAAGGTTGAAAAACAAACGCTTTTGATTAGCTGTTGTCCCCATTTTCACCAAACTCCAAGAGCGCAATACATATTCTTGGATTGATGCTTTAATCCACCATATTGCATAGGTTGCAAGACGAAAACCCCGCTCTGGTTCGAAACGTTTAACAGCTTGCATGAGTCCAACATTGCCTTCTGAAATGACTTCCCCAATGGGAAGTCCGTAGCCCCGATATCCCATCGCGATTTTAGCTACGAGACGCAAATGGCTGGTTACTAGCCTATGCGCAGCTTTTAGATCATTATGCTCACGGTAACGCTGAGCTAACATATATTCTTCTTTTGGCTCAAGCATTGGAAAACGACGCACTTCTTCCAAGTAACGGTTTAAACCACCATCACCTGTCATTACTGATAATAAATTCATATGGGCCATATAGCACCCTCCTTTTGTTTGAATTCCCTGATAAGGCAAATTCTATGTTTTTAGATAGCTAACTATCCTCATAACCTCACTCTAGCATATTTTTCAATTTTGTTCAAAAAAAGATATTTTATTGTGAAATCTTGAGAAGGGGAAAAGTTTCAATTCATTTTTTTAAAAAGTTTAATAAGTTTAGCCATATCTTGAGGCAGTGGTGCGGAAAACGACATAACTTTACCGGTAGAAGGATGTTCAAAAGTAAGACTTGCAGCATGGAGTGCATGTCGGTTGAATTGATCGATTGCATTTCTAATAGTGGAGTTGAATGTGTTTGATTTTGTTTTAAAAGCGTTTCCATAAACTGTATCGCCTATGAGTGGATGCCCAATATGAGTCATATGAACACGGATTTGATGGGTGCGTCCAGTTTCCAAGCGACATTCCAGAAGGCTAGCAAAAGATGTTGAGTCTGCATGAGAGCCATATTTTTCAAGCAGAAAAACATGTGTAACAGCATGACGAGCATAAGGGTTTTGGTTATGGATGACAGCTTGCTTTGTCCGGTTATGGGGCGAACGGCCAAGTGATGCATCAATTGTCCAGACATTGCGCTGAGGTGTTCCCCAAATCAAGGCATGGTAGCGTCGATCTAATGCGCAGGTACGTCCATGATCAGAAAATTGAGCACTGAGACTTTTATGAGCTAGATCATTTTTTGCAACAACCATGACACCACTTGTATTTTTATCAAGACGATGGACAATACCAGGGCGTTTAACACCACCTATACCAGATAAACTATTCCCACAGTGGTAAATAAGGGCATTAACCAATGTACCGGTCCAATTGCCATTCCCAGGATGAACAACAAGACCGGCTGGTTTGTTAATAACAATGACATGATCATCTTCAAAAAGAATGTCCAATGCAATGGCTTCAGCGCTAGGTTCTGCATCACGAAGGTCCGGCATTTCCAATTCAATTATTTGGTTAGGTTTTAATTTTATTTTGGGTTCCTTTATGAATTGACCATCAATTTTAAGACAGCCTTCACGGATGAGAGTTTGCAAACGCGAACGTGAGAGCACATCATGATATTGTTTTGCGAGCCACTGATCAAGACGTTGCCCAAGAGCACCTTCATCCGTTATTTTCTGTATTACCATACGATTCCTATTAAGTTTTTAATAAGATTTTACCAGTACGAAATTGCTTTACTATCGAGAAATTCTTTAATTCCCCAATGTCCTCCTTCACGAGCGCGCCCAGAAAATTTTACACCTCCAAAGTAGCTTCCACTGGGTAATCCATATCCATTAACTTCTACCATACCAGAGCGTACTTGTGCCGCAATACGACGATATTTGTTGCGATCTTGCGATTGAATATAGTTTGTAAGACCATACTCAGTCTCATTCGCTAAAGCGATGGCTTCTTCTTCTGTACTAAAAGAAAGAATCGAGAGAACTGGACCAAAGATTTCTTCTTTAAAAATACGCATATGAGGTTTTACATCAGCAAAGACTGTTGGACGGACATAATAACCGCGTTCCATTCCTTTCGGTAAACCAGTCCCGCCTGCAACAAGAGTTGCACCTTCATCAATTCCCGATTGGATAAGATCTTGAATTTTATCATATTGTTTTTTTGAAACAACGGGCCCAATATGATTTCCTTCTTGGCAGTTTGGTCCTACTTTTGTTGTTTCTGCAATATCTTTGGCTATTTTCACGGCTTTGTCATAGATGCTCTGTTCCACAAGCATACGAGTTGGTGCATTACAACTTTGTCCACTATTATAAAAGCAATGTCGTGCACCACGTTGAACAGCATCTGAGTCGGCATCAGCAAAGATAATATTCGCTCCTTTTCCCCCAAGTTCCAGACAGACTCTTTTTAAAGTAGCGCTGGCATTTTTAGAAATATCTTTTCCTGCTCTAGTTGAACCAGTAAAGCTGATCATTTCTAAATCAGGATGTGCAGAGAGGTAAGAGCCAACAGTCGCACCATCACCATTGATTAAATTAAAAACACCGGCTGGAAGTGCGGCTTCATCTAAAAATTCAGCAAAAAGCATAGCAGAAAGAGGCGCAATTTCAGAGGGCTTTAACACCATGGTACAGCCAGCCAAGAGAGCAGGAATAACTTTAAGAGTTACTTGATTCATGGGCCAATTCCATGGCGTAATTAATCCTACGACGCCGATAGGATCGTAGTGAAGGATTGCTTGCTCATTTCCCTTTATTAAAGTTTTTTGGAACGAAAACTCTTTATAAGCTTCGATAAAATTGCGAATATGGGAACTTCCGGTTGCAGTTTGCGCATTAAGCGCCATATCAATTGGTGCTCCCATTTCCATTGAAATGGTTTTTGCCATGTCTTTGGAACGTTTTTCGTAGATCTCTAGAATTTTTTCAACAAATCCAAGACGCTCATTTGGTGATGTTGTTTTCCATTTTTGAAAGGCTTCTTTAGCCGCATTAATTGCTTTATCGGCATCTTTTGTACTTCCAAGGCTAATGACAGCACAAGCCTCCTCTGTTGATGGATTAATGACGTCAAAATCGTGAGGAGTGCTTGGCTCATCCCATAGACCATTGATATAAAATTTCCGTTTATTAAACATAATTCACTCCCTTTTTTCTATTTATATTTATGTCATTATGATTGTCTTAGTCTAAGCCTTTTTAAACGAGGATAACAAGGATAATCTTATAAAAACGTGAGAAATTAGATTATATCGTGATAATTGAGCATGGAGAGTTCAATAGAGCAATGCTTATTGTATTATTGAGACTAGTTTCTTTTATGAAAAGGGAGAGAAAGAGAGGCATAGACAATTTTCTTGAAGTTTTTTTATCATGAAGTTTTCTTCAAAACAAATGAAATACGCGCTCTATGACACCATAAACTAGGCAATTTATATCGTAAATATGCAAAAGGCAGATTATGAATATGCATTATGGCACTATTTTTTTCATTAAAAAGTAACCATCAGCAAAAGGTTATTAACCTTCGTATGATAGTTTCTACGAATTCTTTTTGAAAAGGTTATTTTTCTCATTGCTATAAATTTGTTGGGTGCCATGCATAATTCGAAAACAAAATCTATTTCTACGTCTTCTTTTTCTGATGATGGTACAAAAGGTGCATCAAGAGAAGATTTATCTGTTAAGATTACTGAGATATTTCCTTATCCGGAAGTGTGGAAAAAGGCATTTGCCCTCGGAAAAAACGTCCGTTTCACGAGAACCCCAGAAGTTGAGATTTTGCGTCGTCGTATAGAAACAGATCCAGTTTTTGCAAAACAGTTTAAAATTTTTACGAAGCAAGATCAAAAAAAAATTACAGATACAGATATTGTACGTTGTAACAAGAAAACAACAAATATTCTTTCGACAAAAAAAGTCATTAATCCTCAATCAATAGAGAATAAAACATCAGTTTGTCATTCAACGGTTTTGAAGCAGTTGTCACGTCAAACTACTCGTATGCCGTCAGCAAATATTCCACTTGAGGAGGATAAACAAGAACGTAAATTACAAGTGGAAAATGTGCTACAAAAAATAAAACCTGCTTTGCATCTTTCCGATGATGCATTTTTTGAGTGTGAATCTTTGATATTTGAACATGTGGAGACTCAAACTTCAAAAGAGGATGGAATATCAATTGATACGACAAATGAAATTACACCAGATATTCCCACAGCCTTTGATGAGTCAATAACGGCTCTTTACCGTGTTCTTGAATACCGCTTTCCACAACTCTATGATTCAATTACATCAGAATCTCCAGCGGAAAGGATGCGAGGTGTTGAGAAAATTTCTGATTTAATGCATACAAATAATGATACTACTAAAGAGAGTCATTCTAATCTTTCTGTTGAAGATTCTGCTCATACGTTAAGTAATACAGGCGCGTTAAGCGATGCAGGGGCGAGTATAGAGACTGAAAATAGCAATAATACTGTCGCCAATAATACTGTTGATTGTATAAACAAAGCCGTCACAAAGAATTCAAAAGATTTTTCTGTGATGCAAGCAAACAGTAAAAATAAAACATTGCAATCTACTCGTATGCCATTAGGTAATTATGATTCTGCTTTTATGCAAAATATTCAATCTATTGACTGTGATGTTTATGAATTTCCTCCGATCAACTTATTACAGGAACCTGTTTTTCATGAAGGTACGATGATTCCTCAAGAAACATTAGAACGTGGTGCTGGACTTTTGGAAAGTGTTTTGGAAGATTTTGGCATTAAGGGTGAAGTTATCCATGTTCATCCAGGGCCAGTGGTAACAATGTATGAATTTGAGCCTGCTGCGGGCGTAAAGTCATCGCGCGTTATTAATCTTTCTGATGATATTGCGCGTTCTATGTCTGCTATTTCTACACGCGTTGCTGTAATTCCTGGACGTAATGTTATCGGGATTGAGTTACCCAATGCGGTTCGTGAAACCGTTTATTTACGAGAATTAATCCAAACACGTTCTTTTCGTGAAAGTGAATTTAAACTTGCTCTTGCTTTGGGGAAGGGGATTAATGGTGAACCGGTCATTGCAGAATTAGCAAAAATGCCTCATTTATTGGTTGCAGGAACAACAGGATCAGGCAAGTCTGTTGCAATTAATACAATGATTTTGTCGATTCTTTATCGTATGACACCAAAGCAATGTCGTTTGATCATGGTTGATCCTAAAATGTTAGAGCTTTCTGTTTATGATGGCATTCCACATCTTTTAACACCCGTTGTCACAGATCCCAAAAAAGCAGTAACAGCTTTAAAATGGGCGGTTCGTGAAATGGAAGAGCGTTATCGCAAAATGGCTAAGTTGGGTGTGCGTAATATTGATGGTTTTAATGCACGCGTTGCACTTGCAGCTCAAAAAGGCGAAACAATCATGTGTACTGTTCAGTCGGGTTTTGATAAGGAAACAGGGGAAATGCTTTATCATGAAGAAGCCATGGATCTCACGCAGCTTCCTTATATTGTTGTGATTGTTGATGAGATGGCTGATCTTATGATGGTGGCAGGGAAAGAGATAGAGAATGCCATTCAGCGCTTAGCGCAAATGGCGCGTGCGGCAGGTATTCATCTTATTATGGCAACACAACGTCCTTCTGTTGATGTTATCACAGGTACAATTAAAGCGAACTTTCCTACCCGCATTTCTTTTCAAGTAACATCAAAAATTGATAGTCGTACGATCTTGGGTGAACAAGGTGCTGAAACGCTTTTAGGTCAGGGGGATATGCTTCATATGGCAGGTGGTGGACGCATTGTGCGCGTTCATGGACCTTTTGTCTCAGATGAAGAAGTTGAATCCATCGTTGCACATCTTAAAATGCAAGGAAAACCTGATTATTTAGCAACGGTAACAGATAATGAAGACGATAACAAAGAGGATACTTCTGCTGATTCAGCTGCTGAAATTTCTGAGGAAGAAAATTTTGATGAAGAGGGTGAGGAACTTTATAACCAAGCTGTAAAAATTGTTATGCGTGATAAAAAATGTTCAACATCTTATATTCAGCGCCGACTTTCAATCGGCTATAATAAAGCAGCTTCTCTCGTCGAGCGAATGGAAGAAAAAGGCATTGTTGGAGCCGCTAATCATGTTGGAAAACGTGAAATTTTACTCAATGAAGGAAAATAAACAAACGCATTTAAAAATATGCAATTTTTTAAATATCTGACAGTTATTATTTAAATGTGCTTGTTTTATTTTTTTATATAATATTAAAAATTTAAATGGAGAGTAATAAAGCAAAAGCGATCTTTTGTATTAAGACTTCTGATGAGGTAAACAAGCTGATATCAAAGGAGATTATGAGATGTTTTTAACATTTCTAAATGATCTGGAATATAAAGAAATTAAACAAATCTTTATATGAAAACAGATAATTTGTGTTCTCTTTTTTACAGAGAAATTTTTTAATAAAATAGTGCGGTGGCATATTTTTTGTTTTTTCTTTTGTAGCGATTCTAATGAAAGAAAGATCTTTGGGAGATTATTGAGAGCATCATAAGAAAAATGCCCAATATGCAAGTTCTGTTGCATAGGATACTTTAAAGCGTCACGCTGAATTTATTATCATTTGATATTATTGGCTCAAGAAAGATGTTCTTACGAGAAGCTTTATTTGAAAAAGAGATTTTGATAATGCAGTATATTGATTTATAGTAATTTATCATTATTCACAGTGAATAAAAGTCTCAAACATTGTAAGATTTTCTCATTTCAAATCTGTTTCTGTTGAAACAATTAAAACCGTTTTCTTGCGTATCATAATAATGTAGGAGTAAAAAAGTTAAAAAATAAAAAGGCTGCTTATGAACGCCTTCAAATGCCGAGAACTATTGGTAACATTAGGGGCTGAAATTAGTATAATGATGGTGCTAACCAGCTCTTTTATAAGTATAAAAATGGTAATGCACAATGCCTTGATATCCTCTATAGGGACTTTTACATTACACCATTTACAGATGACGTCGTAAAATAAGCTTGGGGATCTTGGGAGATATCTTTTCAAAAAAGGCGCATGAATGTGTAAAATAAGTGTATTCTTTTTGAGTACTATTTATGCGAGGGAGATGTTACCATTATTGTAACAAGATTTATTACATAATGGGTGAATAAGCAACAAGAGCTGGAAGCTTCTTTTTATTCTTGTTTTGTTGATGAAACAGTCAAAATTTTGCTACAGACAATTGATATGAGATATCAAGTTATTTTAACCAGAATAGATAATTGTAAACAAATTAGCATTATTCATTTGAGAGTAAATTCAACACTTTTTAGTTTTAGTTATGCCATTAAAAGCAGATGAGTTAAAGTTAAATACAAATGAATTAAAATGTCAGCAAGAAGCTTTTCGTTTTACACCAGAGCTTTTGCCACGGCCTTTTACGTGGGAAATCGATCACAATGGTTTGTTTTGTGAAGTCTCAAAAGAGCTAGCTGAAGTTGTTGGTCCTCTCTCTTCTTCTATTTTAGGGTGTAGTTTTCATGAGCTTGCTCATCAATTTAATGATGATCGATATCTGGTTCTCAGTCGTTTTATTGAAGCGGCTATGCCTTGGAGTAAAGAGATTGTTCAATGGCCTGTTGATGGTTGCTTACAATGGCTTGATGTTGAATTGTCGGCTTTGCCAATTTTTGATGTTAAAAAGCAGCTTAAGGGGTTTCGTGGCTTTGGTGTTTTAAAAATACAAAAAAAAAGTCCAAGAATAAAGAAATGAAAAGCTAGAAACAGAAATGCTATGTCTTACGGAGATAGAACGCTCAGCTTTTCGTGAAATTGCAGAGCAATTGCGTGATGAATTGAATTCATCGGTAAAAGAAGAAAATTTAGTTGAAGAAACAGCTATTCAGTTACCATATGCACAAACATTGCCGGTAAATGCTATAGAACAAGCTCTCGTAAAAGAGCCCGCTGCAGTTTTATCATTGTTGGATACAGCAACAGATGGTGTTTTATGGTTGGATGAAGAGGGCTTTGTTCAATCAGCGAGTAGGGCAGCCTTAGCATTAATGGGTTATGAAATAAATGAACTACGAGGACAACCATTCTCTTCATTATTTACTTTGCAAAGCCGACTTTTGGTTGAAAAGTATTTTAAATCAATCCGTATGGAGGAAAAAAATCAGGTTTTAAATCGCAGTGAAACCGCTGATTTAATGACAAAAAATCATAAAAATATAACCGTTTTGATAACGATTGTATTTTTGGCAAAGCAAGGCAATTATGCTGTTATGTTGCGTGATAGGACACAAACAGTTCCATCAGGAGAAAAAAAAGCAGAAGAGGATAAAATCGTTGGAGTTGTTCATGAAATACGAACACCTTTGAATGCTCTTATTGGTTTTGCAGAAATTATGAGAGAAGGCCGTTTTGGTTCGATAGAAAATGAGCGCTATCATGGATATTTACGCGATATTATTTCCTCTGGAAAACATATATTATTGCTGATTAATCAATTACTAGAGTGCTCGAAGATAAATTATTCTGGTTCCGATAACCAGATTGATTCTTCCCTTATTTCTGAAACATTTGATGTAATATCTTGTTTACGTGCGACGATAGCTTTTCTTGAAACTCAAGCCAATCAGAACGGCATTATCATGCGTATTGTTGCTCCACCTCACGTTCCATTTATTCCTGTATCACAACAAGTGTTTCGCCAGATTATATGGAATCTTCTTTCCAATGCTATTCGTTTTACACCTTTGGGTGGACAGATTATTGTTCACGTTTCTTATAGAAAAGAACGTGTAAAAATTTCAGTGAGTGATAATGGTATAGGGATGAACGAAGAAGAGATTATACAGGCACTGCAACCTTATGGTCAAGTAGAGCGCAAAGATGGACGATCTGGTGATAGCGCTTTTATGGGAACAGGTTTAGGCCTCCCAATGTGTAAAGCAATGGTGGAAGAAAGAGGGGGACAATTTTTACTGTTCTCAAAACCCAATCATGGAACAACTGTGGAAATGTTTTTTCCTCGTGTTCCATGATGTAAATCTTGCATAAAATTATTTTTTCTTAGCCAAAAGATCTCTAATTTCTGTTAAAAGTTGTTCTTCTGAAGACGTTTTTTTGGGGCTTTCTTCTTCTTTTCTACGAATTTTATTCATAGCCTTAACGAATAAAAAAAGAACCCAAGCAATAATGAGAAAATTGATAAGTAAAGTAATAAAGTGTCCATAGCTAATGGTTGCTCCAGCTGCTTTGGCGGCACTCAATGTTGCTTGTTTTTCGCCAGCAAGTTGAATAAACATATTAGAAAAATCAATCCCACCTGTAATCAGCCCAATGATTGGCATAAAAATATCATTGACAATTGAGTTGACCAAGCTACCAAAAGCACCCCCTATAATCACACCGATAGCAAGATCAATCATATTACCTTTTAGGGCAAATTCTTTGAATTCTTTAAGCATTGCATTTTCCCCTTTATATAAGCGATATACGGTAATTTACTTACCGCTTTTGATGAAAAAGGAAAGGGCAGATTTTATTTTTAGGATTATATTACGATATTAATATTATTTTCAAAGAACTTTATAAGGTTTAATAAAGAGCTTTAGGGCTCTATTTGAATGTACATAGAATATTTCCTAGAAAAAAGCTTTTTTGATAAAAACTATATCTGCTTTTTCAACAGAAAGTAGAAAACTGTAGCTTAATTTATATAATTGCCTCAAGATTTTTATGTTAACATTAAAAAGAGAGGTTTTTACACAATACCACAAAATAAGTAGTGTAGAAAGTTGAGCTATCAGAAAGCTTTTCAAATGAAGTACATATATTAGCATAACATTTTGTCATAAAAAGAGAATTTAGGAATAAAAAATATATTTCAGCACTGATAGAAGAAATAGATAGATGAGACAGGAGTAAAACTTATAATTTAATTCCTCTTAATTTAGTAAGCGATAATAGCAATTAGGAGGGCATTATGGCTTATCTAAAAGCTATTTGTATGGGTTACATGAGCTAAAATGGCGATAATTCGGATGGAAGAAACACATTTCATCTGCTGGAAGATTGTATCAGTTTATAAATAGCAGAGCTCTAGGGTTTGCAAGATCATTTTGGTTTGGAAGTCGTTGGTATGATGTTTGAGTTCAATAATCAACTGTCATTACTTAAAATATATGTTAGGCAGAGCACTTAATAGATGCAAAATTGTATTTAATACATCAGAAATGGCAAAGAAAACAACGCAGATTATCAATAGAGTACAAATTGATTGAACATTCTGTTGCTCATAAATAGTGCAACAATAGTATGAATTTAGATGATTTTATGAACTATGTATCCTATAAATGCTAGGAAAAAATAGCTTTATAGAACAAGCTTTGTTTCTATTGAAAACAATATTACACAAAGGAACTTTGGGAATAGAGATAATTTGCCTGCATTTTTAAGAAAATTATGAGCGTGCCTGCATAAGACGTCATAAAACCATGACTATGGTAAGAGCCATTGATGTTCCAATTCATGCTGAATTTTATAAGATTAGGATTCATATTTTAATCTTTAAAAAATGTCGAAAAAGAGAAACATTTTTTAAGAATAAAAAGTTCTTTACATAATATAACCAATATAAACATGTATGGCTATTATGTGATGAGTTTTCTTCTAGAAGGGGAATATTATTTGGATAATATGCTTGCTTTGATTGGAAATCTTTTGTGTTAAAAGGTAGAGGTGAGGTGCGATGGATCATTTTTATGTTGTGGAGAAGAATTGATGAGTTTTTTTCGTTGTATTGGCCGTTCTGCCTTATTTATGTTGGATCCAGAGCAAGCACACGGTTTAGCGATTCTTGGGCTGAAAAGTGGATTAAATGGTTGTCAAAAGGTTATCGACAAACGTTTGTGTGTAACTGTTGCTGGTCTTGAGTTTGAAAATTTTATTGGTCTTGCAGCGGGGTTTGATAAAAATGCAGAGGTTGTAGATGGTATTTTTCGGTTAGGATTTGGTTTTACTGAAATTGGGACAGTGACACCAAAGCCTCAGATTGGAAATCCTAAACCACGGCTTTTTCGTTTAAAAGAAGATGAAGCGATTATTAATAGAATGGGCTTTAATAATGACGGACATCAAGTTGTTTACAATAGATTGCATGCGTGTAAAAAAACTGGTGTTATAGGAGTCAACATTGGAGCCAATAAGGATACGGTCGATAAGATTGATGATTATACTGTTGGTATTGCTCATTTTTATGATGTTGCTGATTATTTTACGGTTAATATTTCTTCTCCTAATACACCAGGTTTACGTGATTTACAGGCCCGTGACAGTTTGCATCTTTTGTTGAGTGCAATTTCGCAAGCGCGAAATGAGCAAGAGAACAAGCATGGATTCTCCATTCCCATTTTTTTAAAAATTTCTCCTGATTTATCAGAGAAAGAATTAGATGATGTTGCTGAAGAAATAAAACTTTCTGATTTTGATGGACTCATTGTTTCTAACACAACTCTTTCACGCCAAGGTCTTAACAATAGTCACTTCCGTAATGAAGAGGGTGGGCTTTCTGGACGTCCACTCTTTGAGCGTTCTACTATTATGCTTGCAAAAATGCGTCAAAAATTAGGGAAGGAGATTGCAATTATCGGTGTTGGCGGTATAAAGGATGCACAGACTGCTTTGGAAAAAGTAAAAGCTGGTGCAGATTTGATTCAATTATATAGTGGGATGGTTTATGAAGGTCCAAATCTTGTCATAACTATTCTGCAAGAGGTTTTGCAGATGATGCAACAAGATGGAGTTGATAACATAAAAGGCTATCGTGATCATAGTCTTGAGCATTGGGCAAAATTTCCTTTGTAAAAAACGCTTTTTTCTTCACAAAAAATTGCGAGATTTTTTTAAAGGGGCTTGCAAACTTTGTTGATCTTCCTTATGTCACATAAGCAAAGAATAAATGTTTACGAAATCGTGAACAGTTATGATACATTTGATTTTATGCGGTTGTAGCTCAGTTGGTTAGAGCGCTGGTTTGTGGCACCAGAGGTCGTAGGTTCAAATCCCACCAACCGTACCATTGATTTCCTTACAACTTTTCTCATTCTCCTTTCCAGTGTTTTGTAAAGCGGTTAAAAGACGCAGTTTTCGGCGTTTTTTGCCTTTGACTGATAACAGAGCCGAGGCCTTGCGCGGGTGTATTTTCCTCTTTTTCGCCCAAAATGGCCAAAACGTCTCATTGAGCGGAGACTTTTTTAAAAAGGTCTCCGCTCAATTTATATTTATTTTTCAATATGTTATAAAATTGCTCATTTTATGGTCGGTATGCATCTTGTGGGTGGCGCGCGTGATACGAACCTAAGGCCTCTGTTTAAGTAGAATCGCTATAATTCCCCTATAAGGTTTTGTTTTTTTACAGTAAGCTTGCAATATGCATGAAAATAAATATTCTATTCTTCTATACTGAGCATAAGGGGAAATGCAGTGATGAGTATAATAGCGGGTGAAGATAAAATTGATTAGCCTTTTACTAAAGAAACCCTTTACTATTTTTTATGCCAGTGCTGGTGTCTGTGAGGAAAAACGTAGACATATTATGTTGTATCTCATCAATAAATATATTACATGGATTTGGGTTATCATATTTTTTGCTAATGGGCTGCCCAATGTTTTTTTGAAGGGACTCCCCAGCTTTGGTGGATCAATATGGGTTTAGTTTGTGTTGGTATCTTTTTTTCTAAATATTTTCCTAACATGATGCGATATTTTTATCGCATCAAACATCATGGAGCATAATATGTCATTGTTTAACATTCTGACTGGAACTCCTTTATGGGCCTGGATTTTGCTTATTTTTCTCATTGCGAGGGGAATAATCGCATTGAAAGATAGGGAAATGAAGGTTAACCGCCTTTTTCTATTGCCGTTAGTCTTTCTTTTTTTGGGCGCAAGCGATGTGATTAAAGAGCTGGCGTTCCTGCGCTGGGGAGCAGTCTCAATGTTGGCAGGGCTGATGATCGGCGTTGGCGTTGGCTGGTTGCTCTGGCGTGCTACTGCGCGTTTAAAAATCAAAGAAGGAACGGATTTCATTATTCTGCCTGGTACGCCGTTGACGCTGACATTTATTCTTATCGCTTTTGTCATCAAATTCACATTGATTGTTTTTCTCAAGGTTGTACCTGATTTGAAATATGCATTTGATTTTAACCTTCTTTTTGGTCTTTTAAGTGGGTTCACTGGTGGTGTGTTTTGGGGCGGCTCATTAAATTTATATATAACATTTCGAAAAAATATAAATTAGTTCCTATATCCTTAGCTGTTGATGCTTCTGTCAAGTATTATGATACAGAAGCGTCCGCTGTTTTACGTTGAAACTGCGGCTGCTATACGACTAAGTGGCCTTACGTCTGAGTATGCAAGAGCGGCAGAGTTTATACAGTCTACGCCATAATATGTGGAGCACTCTTGCGGGAATGAGTGCATTATTATTGCGATATACATGTAACCCTCTAGCTAATATTATATTAGTAAGGCTGTTTTTTGAAGCCGCTTGTAATTACGGTGTGTTTTTAAAGAGAACGTTCGAACCGATGTATCGCTTGCAGTACCATTTCTCTTTATAAAACTATTCTCATTTCTTTTAGAAATCTGCACTTCTCAGCTTTTTTTGCGTATGATCGATAACGTAGTTAAGATCCTTGAGATAGTGAATTTTTATCTCTTTTTGCTAAAAATGCTCAAACCATCTTATTTAGTCGAGACTTTGTTTAAGAAGGGATCTTCTAAATTTATTTTTTCAATAGGATATAAATTTCTCGTTTTGGGTGCGCGGTAAACTTATAGCAGCAATAAGCTTAGGTTTATTGGTTCTAAGCGTGGAGGGAGTTGAGCTATCCAATGAAAAAGAATAAATTGCATTTTTGTCTAACTTTGTGAACACACACTATTTTCTGGACTAATCGAGGAAATAGAACATTCCTGTGTTGAGAGGATTAGACAATGAGTTGTAAACAATTAGAGCAAGAAATAGCCACTGTAAAGTATACGTTAATGTAGGAGCCCAAAGCCTTATGGCACACTTATTTCAGTGACGATTATTTAGGACAAACGCATCATGTGCTTGTGGTGTCAAAAGGCTATCAATGAGGGCAAGATTTACAAAAGCTTGAAAGCTATTGCTAAGCATATTACCGGCATCAATTGGAATGGCCATTTGTTTTTTGGCCTTGTAAGGCGGGGATGAGAGGATGACTGGGGACAAGAAAGGTGCTTAAACAAGCGATAAAACCAATACGCGGCGCTATATATAGACGTAAAACCGAAGAAGGTTTAAAGCAAGAGTTTAACTGACGGGACGACAAAAAGAAGCAGACGAAAGCTTTGTTAAAGCTTACCGTCATGAAGGTTGGCAATTAATACCAACGTTGCTGATAATGTAAAAATCATGCCGCAATATATTTAAGGAGCGAGTGCAAGAGATTAATACATTCCTATGGCAGATTGTAAAAGCATGGTTTGTACATGAGTCTAATTATATGATTGATAAGGCAATACAAATCACTCAGGGATAAAATGATAAGAGCTATATTTTATTATGAATCTGACACACAGTATAAAACCTATAAAGGCAAAGCGTTTTATGGCATGGGAAGGATTTTCAGCTTGCTGGTGGGCGTTTGAGGGTGTTTTTACACACCGTGAAAGGTATTTTAGCAAATCTTGCTTGTGCGGACAAGGGAGAACTAGAAGTGGATGCTGACATAATCCCTTGTGAAATGGTTTTTATTGCGTCAAAATAAATGATGAAGAAATTTATGTTTTCGTTGGCAGTGATAGTACTTGTATGTGCTTGACCAAGCCACATGTGACGCAATTTTAAAATTACCCATGGTGGCATGTCGTCAAATTGACGATACAGCTCTTCGATTTGTAAGAAATATGACAAGGCTAAAAGATAGACATATTTGGGATGTGCTTGTGCCAATTGATAAGCTTATTGATAATATTTGTAAGTGCCATAATAGCACACAAGAAAAAATATAAAATAACCGCCTTTATTATGCCAAACAGCGGCTAATTTAGGGCGCGAAATTATTGCTTTTTCAAAGTAAATCAAAGAAAGGCAAAATGATCAAAATGTGGTAATGCGAATTGATCTAGCCGACTTGCGTAAGCAAAAAGACATAAAACAAGCACAAGAAACTTTAAAAAATAAAGAGAACAGCTTATATGACACTTTTCATGAAAGTAAATTTGCAGAGGATATAGAAATAAATAGGATAAAAGGAATTGCGACGTACAAAAGAAATATTCATAGACATATTTTATACTAAGCGTAACGGAGAAGCGCAAAGATGAGTATAATAGCGGGTGAAGATAGAATAGAGGGCATGAGTCAAAGCCCTGTTAATCCAGACATAGAAAAGTTAAAAGCAGCCTTTCCGCAATGTTTTGCTGAGGGAAAGCTGGATATAGATCAGCTTCTTAATCTATGCGGCGAATATATTGATAATGATTTTGAGAAGTTCAAATTTGAATGGAAGGGCAAAGGAGCAAGTTTAAAGCTTGCACAAAAGCCTTCACTAGCGACATTGCGCCCGAAGCGCGAGGAGAGCGTAAACTTTGATAATACACATAATCTTTATATTAAGGGCGATAATCTTGAAGTGTTAAAACTTATCCAGCGGGCTTATTTTGGCCAAGTGAAGATGATCTATATAGACCCGCCCTATAATACGGGGAATGATTTTATCTATGATGATGATTTTAAAGACCCATTGGCGCGATATAAGGAAGTGACCAAGCAGACAACGAAGTCAAACCCTGAGACAATGGGGCGGTTTCACACGGCTTGGCTCAATATGATTTATCCGCGCTTGCTTTTGGCACAGACCTTATTGCGTGACGATGGGGTGATCTTTATCTCGATTGATGATCATGAGGTGCATAATTTGCGCAAAGTGTGCGACGAGGTGTTTGGTGAAGAAAATTTTGTTGCTCAATTGGTGTGGGAGAAGGTTCACACGCGCAAGAATTCAGCGAAATATTTTTCTGTCAGCCATGAATATATTATATGCTACGCAAAGTATAAGGAGAATTTCAAGAGAAACCTGTTACCGCGACCAGATAGTTCAGCATATAAAAATCCTGATAATCATCCTAAGGGACCTTGGAAAGCGGACCCCATTACGGCTCATAAACCCTATGCGGCCAATTATACAATTACCAAGCCGAATGGGGTGGTTCTGAAAAGGCCGCAAGGGCGTTATTGGGCTTTTAGCGAAAAAGTTTTGAAAGAAAAAATTGCTAATGATGAGATCATATGGGGCGAAGGCGAATCCTATCCTATGATTAAAAGGTTTTTAAATGAGACTCAAGATGGGTTGGTTCCTACGACTTTTTTCGGCAAGGAGATCGATGCCAATTTTGATGAAGAATTTGCAGGAATTTTTAAACGAGAGTTTTCAGGTGATACCGCTTTTTCCAAACGTGAAATTGATCAATTAATGCATGTTCAAGGATTGTTTGAATATATTAAACCTACCAAACTCATAAAATTGCTCATGCAAATCGGCATGAACAAAGACGACATCATTCTCGATTTTTTTGCTGGCTCTAGTACAACAGCGCATGCAGTGATGGCTTTGAATGCCGAAGATGGTGGCAATCGCAAATTCATCATGGTGCAATTGCCTGAATTGTGTGATGAGAAGAGCGAAGCTTATAAGGCTGGTTATAAAACTATCTGCGATATAGGTAGCGAACGTATTCGCCGCGCTGGTGCACAAATCAAGCAAAAGCATGAAGCAGAATTCACAAGCAAGCAGCCTTTAGACATCGGATTTCGCGTGCTAGAGCTCGATAGTTCCAACTTTTCCATATGGGACGATAGCCCGATTGATCCGAATGCACTTGATGTTAAAGAACAATTGCAAATGCGTTTGGATCATATTTTACGGGGGGTGAATTCCGAGCGCTCTCATCAAGATATTATCTTCGAGATCATACTTAAATATGGTTGGCCATTGGATTTAAAAATTTATCCTTTACCAATCAATGGCAAAAAATTCTATTATATAGGTGAGAGCGAAGGCGATGTCTTAGTGATTATAGCCATAGACCCCCCCTTGGACCCCGAAGATGCGGAAGAGATGATAAAGTATTTGCCCGTAAAAATCGTAGCGCTTGATGCGGCCTTTAAAAGTGATGAGGCGCTTATTAATTGCGACTTTATCTTTAAAGACAATGAAGTAAGTTTTGATAAAATTTAAACTATAGAGAGACGATTGGGGCGGCGATATGAAACTTAAATTTAAACAACAAGAATTTCAAAATGATGCCGTTAAAAGCGTCATTGATTTATTTAAAGGCCAACCACGACGAGATTCTTCTATTTTCTTGTGTTCAGAACAAGGACAATTAGCGTTAAATGAATTTGGTTATGGTAATCAATTATTGATTAGTGATGAAACTATATTAGCAAATTTACAAGAGGTGCAACAGAACAATAAACTCGTGGCGAGTAAGGCGCTAGAGCAAAAGCAGTTTTCTATTGAGATGGAAACGGGAACAGGCAAAACTTATGTTTATAGCAAGACGATTTTTGAGTTAAATCAACGCTATGGCTTTATCAAATTTATTATCGTCGTACCAAGTGTTGCTATTCGCGAAGGGGTATATAAATCACTTCAAGTAACAAGGGAGCATTTTCAAGCAGAGTTTGATAATCTGCCCTATCGTTATTTTATTTATAATTCAAAAGATCTTTCGCAAATTCGCCAATTTGCAAGCTCTACCAATATTGAAATTATGATTATCAATATTGATGCATTTAAAAAAGCGGAAAATATTATCAATCTTCCGCAAGATAGACTGAATGGCGAAAGTGCTATGCGCTATATCCAAGATACAAATCCGATTGTGATCATAGATGAACCGCAATCGGTGGATAGTACAGCAAAAGCGAAAGAGGCTATTGCGAGCCTTAATCCGCTTTGTGTTTTCCGCTATAGTGCCACGCATAAAGAGGAGATTAATCTTTTATATCGTTTAACACCTGTTGATGCTTATCAAAAAGGACTGGTAAAGCAAATTTGTGTCTCTTCTAATCAGATAGAGCAAGATTTTAACCGTCCCTATATTGCCTTGAAATCCGTATCACACAAACATGGCTTTAAGGCGCGCTTAGAGTTGGATATTGCGGGAAAGAATGGCACTGTGAGCCGCAAAACAGTTACAGTGAGACAAGGCGATGATCTGTATCGCGTTACGGGCGGGCGTGAGCTTTATAGGGGTTATATTGTTTCGGGTATCAATTGCATGGCGGGGGATGAAGCTGTTGAGTTTTCTGATACTGAAGTTGTCAAATTTGGCCACGCCCTTGGTGATGTGAATACAATAGAGCTTAAACGCGCGCAAATTTATCGCACTATAGAAACACATTTAGATAAAGAATTGCGGCTTGCGCCTTTAGGGATTAAAGTTTTATCACTTTTTTTTATTGATGAGGTGGCTAAATATCGTAGCTCTGATGAAGAGCCAGCACTTTATGAGCGTATGTTTGAAGAATGTTATGAAGAGCTGTTGACGAAAAAGAAATATGCCTCCTTACGAACTAAGTTTGCGCAAAATGTTCGAAATGTGCACGGCGGTTATTTCTCGCAAGACAAGAAAGGCGTGTATAAGGATACAAAGGGCGACAGCCAAGCTGATGATGACACTTATAACACGATTATGCGTGATAAGGAGTGGTTATTATCTTTTGCATGCCCCTTGCGTTTTATCTTTTCACATTCTGCCTTGAGAGAAGGCTGGGATAATCCGAATGTGTTTCAAGTGTGTATGTTGATTGAGCAAAAATCGAATTTTACCGCACGGCAAAAGATTGGTCGCGGTTTGCGCTTGTGCGTAAACCAACACGGTGAACAGGTAGAAGATAAAGATATAAATGTGCTGCATGTCATGGTGAATGAAAGCTTTGCTGAGTTTGTGAGTACATTGCAAAAAGAATTAGAGGCGGATATTGGTTATAAACTTGGTACATTGCAGATGGAGCATTTGGTTGGCCGTATTTATGAAGATGTAAAATATGTGGCCGCTAAAGTGGAAGTATCGCAAGCACAAAAAATTGTTAAAATACTTGTTGCAAAAGATTTTATTGATGAGGCGGGTGTCGTTAAAGTAGATCAAGATTTAGTGGCGAGCGAATTTGAGGCTATAGGGGCGGAGGAAATGCCACGCGAATTGCGTCAAGAAATTGTGAAAAAAACTGATGCGGGCGCGCTTATTAATGTTGAGACGCTGCAAGATCTGATTTATATGACAGCTGTGACGGAAACAAAAATTCTGTCTTCGCAAGAGGCTGCTGATATATTGGTTGAGTTGCGTGAAAAAGCCTTGCTTACATCAGCAGGAAAAATCACAGATACATTAAAAGCGCAATGGGCGACTGGGACGTTAGATTTAAGTGAACGTTTTAGTAAAGGGCAGAAGCAAGCTGTGCTGCAGGCGCTAGAAGCGAGCCAAGCCATGCCGATTATTCGTAATGCTACGCGCGAGGTGCGGGTTAAGCTTAAAAAGCAAACAGTGGCTTCACCAGAGTTTTTGGCCTTGTGGGAGAAGATCAATAAAAAGACCACTTATCGTGCAAAGCTTGATCGCACAGAGTTTGTTGCCAAAGCAGTGGATGCAGTGGAAAAAATGGCGCCAGTTGCGCCCGCGCATTTGGTTTATCAGACAGCAGAGATAGAACTGGATAGTGCTGGTGTGACCTATGAAGAGCAGTTATTAAAGCAGAGTGCGCTTGATTATAGTTTTTGTGCACTGCCGAACATTGTACATTATTTGACCTTAAAGCTGAAATTAACCACAAAGACAATTATTGGTATTTTGACCAAGAGTGGCCGTGAGCATGAGTTTGTAAAAAATCCACAAGCTTTTTTAGAGCGCATAGAAGAAATACTCAATAAAACCCATGTTAATCTTACAATTGATGGCATTAAATATTTAAAGCTGGTCGGGCAAGAATATAGTGTGCAAGAGCTTTTTACCAGTGAAGAGCTTGTGGCAAATTTAGAGCGTACAGCTGTTGTGAGTGAGAAGAGTGTGTATGATCATGTGGTTTATGAAAGCAGTGTGGAGAAAGAGTTTGCACAAAGTCTTGAAAATGATCCTGAAGTCAGATTGTTTTTTAAACTACCAAGAAGTTTTAAAATAGCCACTCCCATTGGTTCTTATACGCCTGATTGGGCAGTTTTTTTAGAGCGAGATGGCGAACAAAAGCTTTACTTTGTGCTGGAGACAAAAGGGGCAAACAGCGAGTTTGATTTGCGACTTAAAGAAATACTGAAGATTAAATGCGGCAAAGCGCATTTTGCTGCACTGCAAACGAGCGTTGCGTTTAACGACCAGCCGGTGATAAATTGGCGTGAATATAAGCGTACTTTGCCCGAAGGGGCGCATGAGTTTCCAAGTGCTGCGGTGGTTGTTACAGAATGATTGGAGCATGAAATACTTAAGGGGGAGGGGAGAAAAGCTTTTTATATCAAAATAATAAATTGATAAAAGGTAGTTATAATGTACACTTCATGTTGAATTTAATTGTTTTCATTTAATACAGGAGGTAAAGTTATGAAAACTAAAGATATGTATAAACCACTGAAAAAAAATTAAACGGGTTGATGTTGCTGCGCTCAAAGCCCGAGCAAGTGAGCAGAAAATGGCTGCTTGAGGCGCTTCTATGAATTGAAGTTTTAAAATATACAAAGCTGGCGGCAAAAAAAGCTGCCAGCTTTATAGCTTTTGGATATATTAATGACGATAGATTATGAAGTTAAAAAGTTGCTCTATGGCTGTGGGGCAATGAGCGAGGTTCGGCTGATTACAGGTTCCTTCCATGCTTTTTTTTCTTGTCTATGGGCGTTAGTATAGCACAGTTAGCCTTATTGCAAATTGTGTTTAGCGCGGCTATTTGTATTTTTAAAGTGCCTTGTGGGATTTTAGGAGATAAAATTGGCGTTAAAAAAATGTTATCTTATCATGTTTCTTTTTTTCGCTCTTCTTCTTTTTATCTATTTACGCGCCTAATCTTTCTGTCTTAATTCCGGCAGAAATTATATATGCTTTAGGCTTTGCTTTATGTTCTGGCGCTGATAGCACATGGATTAAAGGCTTAATCGACGGCGGTGGATACAAGGGTAGTTTGATCTACCACCAAGTAAACGTCTATAAGCGGGAACTGATGGCATTCATGAATATGGTTGCTGGTGCGCTAGGTGTTCTTATTGTTTTGTGTATGGATAATTATCAGTCGGCATATTATTTTTGTTCTTTCGGGTTTCTCGTGCTTGTATTCTTGTTTAGTCGGGTGACGGGGATAGGTATTGCATCCGCTTCGGATAGTCAGTAAATAGACTCGGGTTCTTTGTTGCATGCAACAGAAGCTTTTACTTATTTAGTTACCTCAAAAATTGGGTTATATTACATATTGATATGTGGTTTTATTGTTGCTGCATTGCAGCCAATATTTCATTTTTGGCAACCTTTTATTTTGGGACAGACAGGAGTATTAGACAATGCGACAGGAAAGACTAAAATTCTTATTCTTGGCCTGTGCTTTGTGTCTTATACTCTCGTAAAATACTTATTTAATCGCTTTGTGATTAAATATCTTATGCAAAAATATGCTCCTATGGCGATAACTTTGTGCTCACTCGTCCTAAGTGCTGTTGTTATGCTTGCTCTGCTTCTCGTTGCAAACAGTTGGGCTCCTATTATTTTATTCACCGTATTTCACAGTTTTTTTCTGTTCCTATGACGCAGTTTGAAGCAGAATTTTTTAAACATATTCAACAAAAGAATGCAAATACGGTTTTATCCATTGTTAGTTTTCTTGCGCGTATTTTTGGTATTTTAGCGCTTGTGCTGATTGTTGGTTGGCAAATAATGTTTGTATAGAAGCAGCTTTTTGTTTTGCCTTGGTTTGTATATGTTCAATTATCCCGCTTAATTTGGCTTGGCTTTATACTGATAAAAAGTTAATAAAAAACGAAGAGGTCTGAGAGTGAAGATACAGTTGAATAGGGACTTGCCTATGACTTACATAAAGACACAGGAAAAAATAGTGTGTGGGTCATCTTATATGGATTGAGTCGAAATTAATAGCTGTCCATCGTTTTTAGCAGAGATGCTTACCGATTTGAATGCGCCAAATGATTGTGCTGTTATTCTCCAGAAATATCGCGAACGAGTATATCAAGAGGATATGATATTGATGTGTTGTTAAATGAATACTTCAGATTGGATTCGGAGGAGGCCAAAATTATTATTTTTGAGGAGGGCAATCATTCATATGAAGTCTCTATAGGTTTTGTGATGTGGACATGGTACGTATAGTTATAGAATGCTCTCCTAGTGAGTGCTAGATGGTGCTTTTGCGTTCGTAAAATATTGTGCGTTGGTTGTTGAACTAAAGTTTCATAATTTTAGATCGTAGAGCGGTGGGGCATCGAGGTGTCTTATGTATCATAAACGCTCTTTTTTAATTGGTGTATAGGCACAATGGATTGTAAAAATGCTAATGCCTGTGTTTTTTGACAACTTGGTCGGCTTTGTTTTTTTTACGTATGTAAGCAGCGAGTAAGCAAAGGTTAGCACAGGTGTATTACTTGCAGTACCAAAAAGTTTGATTAAAAATACTAAAAATGGATATACAAGACGAACAAACGGCTCGCTGAGGATCTTTTATCAATGACTGTAGTTGCTTGGGGGCATAATATTGTACAAAAAACCAATAAAGGTGCATTGCGCTTCTTTTTTAAGAACTGGGCATCTCCTCTTACCTTAATGCGTTCTCATTATGCATCCTTTACACAAGACTTGCGATGGAAAGACTTTACCGAAAAAATCAATGTGTTTTGTTTAAAAGATCTGAGCTTAATATGCCCTTCAATATGGAAGGGTATTTCACAATGTTTGTTGTGATGAAGCAATTGCTCTCTCTTGGCATGCCACTGGCTGTTGGGTTTATCTCTCAGATGATGATTTCCTTCACAGATGCAGCGCTTGTAGCGCATTTAGGCGTGCAAGCCTTGAGTGGTACAATGTTAGCTCTGAGTATATTTAGTTTTGTTATGTTGTTTGGGCTAGGTATTATTACCGCGGTTGCACCAAAACTTGCGGAAAGTTTTCGTAGACAAGATAGATATGCATTAAAGGCATGGTTTGATCAAGGAATATGGCTTTCACTTGTGATTGGAATAATGAGTGCGATCATTTTACTCAACACGAGGAATATTTTGTGTTTTCTCGGCCAAGATGGGACAATTGCCAATATAGCGCAGGAATATAATAGTGGTGCTGCTATAGGAGTGGTGTTTTTTTATCTTTATGTGAATAGCCGGGGATTACTGTCAGCAATTGGTAATCCAAAGCCGTTAACCTGGGTTATGCTTGCGGCTATCCTCGTGAATTTTCTTATCTCTTGGCCGCTTATTTTTGGTATAGGTTCTGCAAGCGGATTAGGTGTCTTTGGTGCAGGAATTGCGAGCAGTTTGATCCGTATTTTAATTGTTATTGCAGCAGCAATAATTTTTTCCCGCAATTCTGCTTTTCATTCTTTTCGCTTTAATTATTTGAGACCAAAGTTAGAGATTTTACGAATAATAAAATTGCTGAGAGTAGGGCTACCCATTGGTATACGTATTCTTATTGCGGAGGGCTTTCCTTCGGTCATTGCATTTATGATTACGGCTTATGGGGTCGAATCTTTGGCCGCGCATACGATAGGGATGCGTCTCGATATGCTTATTTCTGTGGTGGCTTTGGGGATTTCCAGCGCAGCCGCGACAATAGCAGCGTGGTATAGAGCAGATAGGAATAATATGGCTCTAAAACAGCTGCGTATGAGTGTCACTGTTTTTGCTGTAGCTTATGTCTTGTTTTTATCAGGGATTGTTTATCTCTCTTATGGATTCATCCTTACAACCATCTTTAATATTTCTTCAGAACGCGTTGTTGTTTTCTCTTGGAAGTTGCTTCCGTTCATTTTATTGTCTTTTGCTTTTGGCACTTTAGGTGCTATGCTCAATGGCATACTTGTGGGCTTGCTTGATACGTTTTGGTCAACAATTGTTGTAGCAATAAGTTATTGGGGGTTAGGCCTATTTGGGGGAGCACTAATGGCGCATTTTTTTGAATATGACTTTATTGGCTATTGGCTTGGCATGATTGGTGCAAGCTTAATCGTTTCTCTCTTTAATTATATGCGCGTGGGTTATTTAATAAAATGCAATCCTATATTTGGGGCAGAGTGAGTGTTATAAAAGCGCTTGTAAAGCACTAGCTGTGAAGGCTTAGCTACTCATCGTCCATAGAGGCTGTTTTACTTCTATGGAGATAACAATATAGGTTACAAAACTTGCTTAATATTGAAAAGAAGTGTCTTTGATTGTAGCCTCAATATTATTTGTTGAGTTTTTAAAATAATATGGGTTTATTAAAATCATTCGGCTACAATTTAAGAGTAAGTTCGGTAGATTGGAAGAGTTTAATACCTTAAAAAATGACGAGAAAAAACGTGCTTATATTCATACGCCGTTGAGGAGGCATTTAAAAAAGTTGTTGTTTTTATAAGTCATTACCATTGTGATGCTAAAACGCATGCATTTGTCAAAACAATCGCAGACGCTAACGATGTTATTCTTGCAAGCCCTGTTTATCACGGGTCTTATTCAGGGGGATTGAAGAATGCTCTTGATAATTTAGAGTATAATGCTTTTGGGATAAAGTTTTTGGTCATCTCTCTCATGACAATATAACCCAAAATGCGCACTGCCCTGTGTATATTTGGTACCAATTGTGCATACGCTTTATGGACCGGCGCTGCAATATCAAGTTGCTTCGGCTAAAGATGATTTTGCGTTTGAGAATGAAAACCGTACACGGAGACTTAGCAGCGTAAATGTACGGGCTTGCTGCGCACATCTTGCTGATAAAATGTACAATAAGGGTGGAGGATATGATCAAAAATGATAAGAAATACCGTTAGTTAGTCGTTGGTGGTACAGGAATATTGGCGCCCTTTTGCCGGTCATAAGTTCGATAACATATTATGCATAAAAAACCAATAAAGTCAATAGGTTGTGTGAAATTATTTTATATGAATCCACTTAAGAATCCACACTTTTATGCATGATTCATTTGATCATTTTTTATATAAGATTGCCATGCATGAATAGACCATAAAAAGCAAATCATGATACAAATATTATAACGCATGTGTGCATTCAAATGAAATGAAAAGCAGCTATCATTCATAACAGTTTATAAATCTTATGATACGTTTTTATCACAGTACAAATCACATTGTTTAAAATTTAGTTGTTTGGAATTATCGATAACATACGTTTAAAGATCACATCTTGTTTTAATGATTGGATTGTTAATCGCATGATAAAAACAAAATTAACGGTCCCCAAAATTGGGGAGCGCAAAATCTAAAGATGTTATAGTATCCTATAAGAAAGTAATCATTTAAAACTTTTATAAGCTTATAGGTTTAATTTATAAAGATTGCATAAAAGGATTTAAAGACAAGATCACTTTTAAAACGCTTTCTAAAAGTTTAGAAAATGATAAGTAATCAGCATAAATATAATATCATGACATATAGAATGAAAATCACAATGTTATGTCTTATGAAAGAGAAAGCTTTTTAATGATATAACGCAAGCAAGAAAACTTCAAAACCATTGTAATCTCACATGGGTTTTTACTCAATTTTGAGTCAAAAGCTGTAATGTTTAAAGAATGCTCTATTCTAAGATAATGCCTCCAAAAATGGACCGGCTAATATTTAAAGAAATTAGGTTTTATGAAAAGTACAAATACGCTTATGAGAACCTCTTTAAATGCACGTTTAAACGTTTGAAACATAAGATGAGATCTTTATAAGAAACGTTAAAACTTTTTTTTATTACAGTTATAACTTAGTTATCATTTGCTCTTAAAAACGTTTCATTTATGAGAAAATTAAGATTTAGCTTTCACAGCAGAGCAAAATCTTGAAAACCTTACATTTTATAAAAGCGTTTGTTTATTTTTCTTATGAAAAGCTGCTTTGTAAAAACCAACGCTTCCAAATGTAAAAAGAACGTTTTTACAAGACATTCACTTAATATGCATTTGCTTTTGATTGGATTGATAAAGCTACCGAGCATTTTGATTTGTTTGATACGTTTAATAGCCATAACAAGCGTTTATAGGCTCTGTAATTCAAATGAGTGATTAAAGATCATACGCACATTTACGTTTCTTTTGATAAGTTTTCATATCTCTCATAGAGCGCTTGCAATATGATACGTTTTGTATATATGCATTCATTACTCCATGTGGATGATTCATTTTAATCAATAAAAAACGCTATTTGAAAGCCGCGTCATATCATTTGGCACGGCTTTTTTTTATGAATGCTATCTTTTATGAGATGTTTATAGCAATGCATTTTATATGCGTTTATAACCATAAAGAATGCACGCCCCCATGTCTCTTTTTATTCTGTTTTATCAGTTATATTGACAACATTATCCCTTTCATAAACCTCACAATTTTTTGGAACCAACCTTACTTTGCTTTTTTTGTTGATTTTTGCATTGCCATAAGCACGCCCCCAGATCGTTGCACAATATGAGATTTTAGCATTGCCAAAAACAGAGCCATAAATCTCACAAGAGCCACTCACACAAGCATTTCCATAAACCTTGCCATAAATCTTTGCACGACCATTAATAACAGCATAATTATAAATTTTTGCATGGCTATAAATACAAGCCAAGCCAGAAACCTTGGCATGACCATAAACGCGTGCATAACTAAAAACCGTAGCATCATAAGAAACATGCGCATGATCATAAATATGAGCATCAGCAAGAATGCGGGCACTACCATTCACATGAGCATACCCATAAACATTGCCATAAACATGAGCATTGCTATAGACAAAAGCATGGTCATAAACTTTAGCATATTGAGAGATAAAAGCTTTTCCATAGACCTCAGCATTGCCATAAACTTGACCACAGACTTGAGAAAAATGGCGTATTTTTGCATTGTCATACACTCTTGCATGACCATAGACACAAGCCTCATCATACACCCAGCAATTACCATCATGGGATAGGTTAACTTCCTTTTCAATAAAGCCGCCTAAAGACCCCGCCTGTACATCATCAAAATCTTTTAAAGCTTTAATGCGATAAAGGTTTATAATATTTCGAGTAAGAGCATGTTTGATTTTTTTGATTTCACTGGTTAATTCGTATTTTTTGCACATAGAGATACCCTCACAATTTAATGTGATAAACATTTGATAAAATTTGGAATGGGAAAATTTGAAAGAGGGGCGCCCCCGCCGCGCCCGCGCGTCTTTACGCAGCGTTATTTTCAATAATCTTTACAACGGTATCGTTTTCATAAATTTCACAATCCTCAGGAATCCCATATGCATAGTAAACGTTTTGTTCAACATATGAATAACCATCTCTTTTTAACCTTGCATTGCCATGTACCAAACCTCTAATGGTGTGATAACCAGTCACTTTTGCA
>NZ_JBHIPG010000026.1:0-118091 GCF_042195905.1 Bartonella sp. AP331QHHD | reverse complement strand
AGGTGGTCTGAAAATAGCTATTTAAAGAAAAAATCTATATATTTCAATATGTTCAAGAAATAAAATGGTGCCCCCAGAGAGACTCGAACTCCCGACCCCCTGATTACAAATCAGGTGCTCTACCAACTGAGCTATAAGGGCGTAACCATGTAGGAGTTAGCACAAACTAACAAAAAGGAAAACAGAAAATTATTAAATTTTATGTATATTAAAAGAAAACTATATAAAAAATAACCAATTTATTTCCTTTTTCCACTTTTTACAGCAAGGTTGGAACTATCCTTATGTTGATATCTTATAGAATCTTTTATAAGAATGCACCGTTTTGCTATCGAATTACGAATCTGAAGACTTTGATTGATGAGCAAGGTAATTTTCTAGCCAGTGAATATTATAATTACCATCAGCAACATCTTGATTATTAATAAGATCGCGAAAAAGAGGCAGTGTAGTTTTTATCCCATCGACGACAAATTCATCTAAAGCACGCCGTAAACGCATCATACATTCTAAACGGGTACGTCCATGAACAATCAGCTTTCCAATCATGCTATCATAGTAAGGAGGAATGCGATAACCTGAATAAGCGCCTGAATCAACACGAATCCCTAAACCTCCAGGTGTATGAAAATGTGTAATGGTTCCAGGTGATGGCGTAAAGTTAATAGGATCTTCTGCATTAATACGGCATTCAATGGCATGACCAGAAAAACAGACTTCATCTTGTGTCACTGAAAGTTTACAGCCTGATGCAATATGGATTTGTTCGTGGACTAAATCTATACCTGTAATTGCTTCAGTTACAGGATGCTCGACTTGTAAACGTGTATTCATTTCAATAAAATAAAATTCGCCATTTTCATAAAGAAATTCAATAGTACCAGCTCCACGATATCCAAGTTGGGCACAAGCATTTGCAACAATATTTCCAATTTTTTTCCGTTCAGTTTCATTAAGTGCAGGTGACGTAGCTTCTTCCCATACTTTTTGATGCCGTCGTTGAAGTGAACAATCGCGTTCTCCTAAATGAATAGCATTTCCCGCACCATCACCTATGACTTGAATTTCAATATGACGGGGTTTTTCTAAATATTTTTCTATGTAAACAGCGTCATCACCAAAAGCAGCTTTCGCTTCTGAACGCGTTGTTTTGAGAGCTATAGAAAATTCTTGTTCAGAATGAACGACTTTCATACCACGTCCGCCACCACCGGCAGAAGCTTTTATAATAACTGGATAACCAATTTCACGAGCAGTGCGTAAAGCATCTGATTCTTCAGTGACTGCTCCATCTGAACCTGGAACTACAGGAATACCAAGTTTTTTGGCGGTTTTCTTTGCTTCGATTTTATCGCCCATGATGCGGATATGAGTAGCTGTTGGACCGATGAATGTAATATCATGGGCTTCTAGAACATCTGCAAATTTTGCATTTTCAGAAAGAAAGCCATAACCTGGATGAACAGCATCCGCTCCTGTAATTTCACAAGCAGCAATAATTTGCTGAATACTCAAATAAGAATCACGAGCGGGAGGAGGGCCAATACAAACACTTTCGTCAGCAAGACGAACATGCATTGCATCTGCATCAGCGGTAGAGTGAACAGCCACGGTTTTTATGCCAAGTTCTTTACATGCACGTAAAACGCGAAGAGCAATTTCTCCTCGATTAGCAATGAGGATTTTTCGAATCATGGTTGCCCCTCGCTTTATTCAACAATAATAAGTGGTTCACCAAATTCAACAGGTTGACCATCTTTGACAAGAACAGTGGTTACCGTACCGGAGCGCGGTGATGAAATTTGATTCATTGTTTTCATGGCTTCAATAATAAGTAATGTCTCCCCTTCAGAAACATTTTGTCCTACTTCTACAAAAGGTTGTGCGCCTGGTGAGGGTGCAAGATAAGCTGTTCCAACCATTGGAGAGGTTATTGTGTTTTTTGATTTATCTTCTTGGATAGATTGTATAGGAGATTCAGCTGTTGGAACTGGAGAAGATGTTACAGAAAAAGTAGGAGTAGAAACAGGGGCATAGATTGCTTGCTCAGAAGAAGTTAAGGTATTTTGGCGTGAGACACAAATACGAAGCTCCCCTTGTTCAACTTCAATGTTCGTTAAATTTGTATCATTCAAAATTTCAGCAAGATCACGAATAATTTTCGTATCAATTGCGGTTTTTGCCGAATCCATTTTTTTTGTTGCCATTTTATTTCTAACTCCTTGATCAATGAAGATCGTCATTATCTCATTTTATGACCGAATATCTCTAGATTAGGGATGACATCTTTTGAGGCTTTAAAGATTTTTATTTCCTTTAAATCATTATACTTTGCAATTTAAAACTTGTATCTGCTTTACGTAAAATTGCACTTATAAGCCTGTTATCAAAAAAGAGAAAGCATAAAATTACCTCATTTACAGTATTCTTCCTAAAACGGATCAGGTATTCACTGTGTATTATCTATCGCTTGTTTTAGAATATCTTGTCTGGCTGCGCCGATGAATATTTTATCACCAATGATGTAAGAAGGTGTTCCCGTAATATGAAGTGCAGAGGCAATTTGAATGTTTTCTTTAAAAGCGTTTTGCAGAGTGGGATCTTTTATTGCATTATGTAGTTTTTTTTCATCTGCTCCTAATGAAACAGCTACTTTAATAGCTTTAGCTTCATTTGCACGACCCTGATACATTAAAAGCGTTTTGTGAAACTGAGGATATTTCTCTGGAAATTGTTTTCGAAATGCGTAGGCAACAGTATGGGCTGCCATAGAATCAGAGCTTAAAATTGGTAAGTCCTTGATAATAACCTTTAAATCTGGATATTCTTTTATCAAGTCTTCTATATTTGAATAGGAAATTTTACAATAACCACAGTTGTAATCAAAAAAATTGACAAGCACTCTTTTACCATTTGGGTTTCCCAAAACAGCGTCATGAGGAGAATGAAAAATCTCTTTTTCTAATGAATGAATGACAGAAGTTTGTTTTTGGTTTTCGTATTCATTCTGTTTTTCCAGCTTATCTTGAAGAATAAGCTGCATTTCAATCATAATTTCTGGATGAGTAAGAAGATACTCTCTGACGATTTGTTGAATATGATGAGAATCAGTATGTGGTATCATTTTTTCTTTAAGCTTAGATAAAAAGCTAGAATCTTCCAAAAGTTGTGATTTAAGCTTTTCTAAGCTTAAATCATTTGCTGTTTTTGAGTGTGATGTTGCGTTTGATAAAGAAGGTAAAAAGATTAAAATACTCGACATAACTATGACTAAAATTTTTGAAAAAAGTGTTATTTTCGAGTTTTGAGAGTGATAATTCATTTGTATACCTTCACATTTTTTAGGGTGTCATTGAGTGAACTATATGAAAAGCGCTATCTATGTGCAATGAAGCATTTAGTTATAGTGTATCTTTAAGAATGAGAAAAAACATCAATTTTTCTCTAAAAAGATTTCATATGATAAACCTTGGCTTGGTAAGGATTATGTTTTGTAAAAGATAAAAAAAATCTCTTTAATTTGTCAAATGTTGTTTTGATGTATAAGGGTATCAAAAGCTTTTTGTGCGTATTTATTTTAGGAAAAAGTACGTTGATAATACAATGAAGAACATTTGTATTATTTTTTCCTGTTGCTTTATTGAGTACTGAGAAACAAAATTAAATAATGAAAAGTGAAATTATGAAAACCACAACACATTATGATCTGTTTATCATTGGAGGAGGGATAAACGGCTGTGGATTGGCAAGAGATGCAGCAGGACGCGGATTTAAAGTGGGATTGGCTGAAATGAACGATCTTGCATCTGGGACCTCAAGTGCGTCAACAAAGCTTATTCATGGTGGGCTTCGTTATCTTGAACACTATGAGTTCAAACTTGTTCGTGAAGCATTGAAAGAACGCGAGATTATTTTACGTATGGCTCCACATATTGTGCGTCCTTTGCGTTTTCTCCTTCCTTATCATAAAGAATTGCGCCCTGCTTGGATGTTGCGTTTTGGACTTTTTATTTATGATTATTTAGGGAATTGGAATCAGAAATTGTGGCGCAGTAAAACGATTAATTTTTCACAAAAATTTTGCTCTACACTGAAGAAAGAATATCAGAGAGGTTTTGAATATTCTGATGCAAGAGTAGATGATGCGCGTTTAGTTATTGGCAATGCTCGTGATGCAGAAAAGTGGGGAGCTGATATAAAAGTACGAACAGAAGTTCTCTCTTTAAAAAAAGAAGACAATAAATGGCGTATCTTTCTTCAAGACAAGTTAAGTAGCAAAGAATATAGTGTCACAGCTTCTTATGTCGCGAATATGACAGGTCCTTGGATTGATCATGTTTTAGCAAGCATATTAGATTGTAAAGAACATTCACCAGTACGGCTTGTTAGAGGTTCTCATATTTTGGTTCCCAAGCTTTATACTCATGATCGTGCTTATATTTTTCAAAATGGTGATGGGCGTATTATATTTGCTATTCCGTATCAAGAAGAGTTTACCTTACTTGGAACAACAGATTGTAATTATCAAGGAGATCCGGCTGACGTTCATATTACTGATACAGAAATTGATTATATTTGTGCAGCAGCCAGTGAATATTTCATACAACCAGTGTTGCCTGAAACGATTGTCTGGTCTTACTCGGGAGTTCGTCCACTCTATGATGATGGAGCTTCAAAAGCACAAGAAATTACGCGCGATTATGTTTTAAAAGAAATGGGAACAGGAACGACACCAAAGATACTTAATCTTTATGGTGGAAAGATTACAACTTATCGTAAGTTGGCTGAAGATGCGATGAAATTTGTTGAAAAAGAGCTTGGTAAAAAGAGAGCATCATGGACGGCTAAGGCAGTACTTCCAGGGGGTGATTTTCCCTATAACAAATTAGATACAATCGAAAATAGGATTGCTCTTTTGATGCCAGATTTAGATGCTTTTACACATCGCAGGCTTGCACGCTCCTACGGTACGGAAGCATTGGTGATCTTTGCACATGGTAAGGCAAATAAAGGAAAAAATTTTGGACATGGGCTTTATGAAGTAGAAGTAAAATGGTTGATGGAAAAAGAATGGGCTAAAGTATGTGAAGATGTGTTATGGCGTCGTTCAAAACTGGGGCTCCTATTTAATGAACAAGAGGTTGATACTCTTTCTTCCTATATGCAAAGCCAACAAGAGATTGAACAACTTTTATGATCATTTTATTTTACAGATTTTATCTGCAATATTGTAAAATATTTTCCTTAAAGAGATACTGATATCAGTCATAGATATTAAAAAGGCAATGGCTGTCTATACCCTGATTTTAGTTTTTTTTGCAAGAATCACAAAATGGCAAAATTAGATAGAATATTTAGGATGAAATTTGTCTATCTTATAAAGTGAAATTCAAGAATGTTACCAAGAATAACTCATTGAAAAAAATGATTTATAATTAGATTCATGTGAAATAAGGATTTTTATTCTTTCTTTAGGAGAAGATAAAGATACTTTCTGTAGCATTTATTTGCACAATAAGTTAAAAAAATCTAAAGAAAATTAAATCTATTATAAAAAATTGTATAATGTGTTAGTTTAGCATTTATTATCTTAAATGCTGTGCTAAATCATGTAAGGATGGAGGCTTGATGAGCGTAAGAAGAACTTGTAAATGAGTTTTTTATATTATAGTAAAAATCTTCTTTTTTCATGTTTATATACCTGAACACTAATCTATGAGAAATGCGATATTGTGTTGTGGCATGATTGATTGTAGTAAACCTTGATATCAATTGAAAATAATGAACTGTTATTATACTCATGATAGTATAAGAGAATAAAATTTTCCGTAAACTAAAAGTAAGTATTTTTCTATGTATAAAGAGAGAGCTATAGGGACGTGAGAGTAATACCCTCATGATATTTTACAACCTTCCATCGCCTATAAAATTTGCAGTAGCACCAATGTTGGACTGGACAGACCGACATTGCAGGTTTTTTTATCGTCTTTTAACGAAAAAAGCTCTCCTTTATACGGAAATGATGGTAGCAGATGCTGTCATTCATGGTGTTCGCGAACAATTGTTGGCTTTTAGCGATAAAGAACGTCCAGTTGCATTACAACTAGGGGGGGCTGATCCGAGAAAGTTAGCAGAAGCTGCACGAATTGCTGAGGATTTTGGCTACAACGAAATAAATCTTAATGTCGGGTGCCCATCAAATCGTGTTCAAGCAGGTGTCTTTGGGGCTTGTTTGATGCTACATCCAGACATTGTGGCAAATGCCGTGGAAGCGATGAAACGAGAGGTTACTATACCTGTAACTGTCAAATGTCGGATTGGAGTGGACGAACAAGATGAAGAGTTAGCGTTAGATCTTTTGGCTAATCAGGTTTGGAATGCTGGATGTGATGCGCTCTGGATACATGCACGCAAGGCATGGCTGCAAGGATTGAGTCCGAAAGAAAACCGTAATATTCCGCCCCTTAATTATGAAAGAGTTTACAAATTAAAACGTAAATATCCTCATAAATTCATTGGGATAAATGGTGGAATTAAATCGATTGATGAGATCAAAGAACACTTAACTTTCTGTGATGCTGTCATGGTTGGTCGCCAAGTTTATCATAATCCAGCTTTGTTAAAACATATTGATTTTGAACTCTATGGTGAGACGCAAAATAATCTGAGTGAGAGTAATCTTATTGAGGTTATGTGTGATTATACAGCTCGACATATTGCATCGGGGGGGCGGCTTTCTCATGTGACACGTCACATGATTGGTTTATTTCATGGGCGGGGTGGGGCACGTCGATGGAGGCAAATATTATCAAATGATGCGACAAAACCAAATGCAGATATATGTATTTTAAAAGAAGCTTTTTATGCTCTCATTTAATAATAGCCTAATAATTAACATATATTAAAGTTGAGATCCTTTGCGTTTGGATGTCTTTGCGATAATTTTGATCTCTTCAATTTTATAAGTTTTTGAAAGTTTATAACTTTTATTATGCATAAGAATTGTTGGAATGTATATATTAAACGGCATGCTGATTATGCCTATTAAATAAAAAATAGGTTAAGGGTATCACTGTAAAGGTAATCATAAGATATTAATAACATTTTGAATCTTGCACGTTTGTTATTAGGGTTGAAAATAGAATGTAGAAATTATTGCTTTCATAGTATTTAACATTTTTAAAGCACTGTTAAAAAAACAATAAATTATTCATATCCTGTATATATGACGGGATTTTCATAAACATTGTAGATTTTAAAAGGTATCCTTATGACCGCTAGTCCATTTGATGATTTTCGTGCTTTGCTTACAAATTTACCTGTTGCTGATGAGTTTTCTATAATTTTGGCAAAAAAACGGCAAAAAGACTTAACAAAAGAGCAAGGAACATTAGGAAAACTAGGAGATATTGCTGTTTGGTATGCGGGGTGGAGGGGTACAGAAAAACCTATCGTAACGAGACCTTTGGTCGCTATTTTTTCTGGAAATCATGGTATTGTAGAGGAGAATATTACACCATTTCCACAATCTATGACACAAAAAATGGTAGAAAATTTTGCCTCTGGTGGAGCTGCTATCAATCAAATTTGTATTGCTTATGATCTTGGATTAAAAATATTTGATTTAGCATTAGAATATCCAACAATGAATATTACGAAGGATGCCGCAATGGATGAGCGGAGTGCGGCTGCTACAATGGCATTTGGAATGGAATCCATTGCGGGTGGAACAGATCTTTTATGTATTGGAGAAATGGGAATTGGAAACACAGCAATAGCTTCAGCTTTATGCTTAGCATTGTTTGGAGGGGAAGTGGAAGAATGGACAGGAAATGCTATGGAATCAGAAGGTGATTTTTATCAGCGTAAAATTGCAGCGGTTAAGACAGCTATTTCTTTGCACAAGGATTATTTCAATGATCCTTTTGAGATAATGCGTCGCTTAGGAGGACGTGAGATTGCTGCTATGGTTGGTGCTATTTTAGCAGCAAGAATAGAAAAAATACCCGTTATTTTAGATGGTTTTGTGGCAACAGTAGCTGCAGCGGTTCTTTATAAAATGCATCCAAAAGCTCTTGATCATACCCTTGTTGGACATGTTTCTTCTGAGACAGCTCATCGTAAACTTTTAAAAAAAATTGGCAAAGAACCACTTCTAGATTTGGGGATGCGTCTTGGTGAAGGGACAGGAGCAGCTATGGCAGCTGGTATCGTCAAAGCCGCTGTTTTAACACATGCACAAATGGCAGTTTTGGAACAAGAAAGTTTGAATGCCTAAAAGATCATGAGACGGATATAAAAATCTTAAGAGTTTTGTTCATGCGTCTTGTCGTGTAATTTAATATAATTAAGTGGAAGTTCCGTTGTATATTTAATCTGTTCCATTGCGAAAGAAGATGAGACATCACGGATATCAATTTTAGAAATTAATTTTTTATAAAAAAGATCATAAGCTTCAATGTTGGGCACAACAACACGCAATAAATAGTCAATATCTCCACTCATTCGATAAAATTCAATGACTTCACGGAATTCTTGCACAATTTTTGAAAAACGCTTAAACCATTCATGACTATGTGTATTTGTGCGAATAGACACAAAAACAGTGACGTGTGCGTTTACTTTTTCTGGAGAAAGAACAGCAACACGACGCTGAATGACGCCATCTTCTTCAAGTTTTTGAATTCTACGCCAGCAAGGAGTGGTCGAAAGTCCCACTTTTTTAGCAATATCAGCAACAGAAAGTGTCGCATTTTCTTGCAAAAGATGTAAAATTTTTCGGTCAAGACGATCCATATTTTTTCTCAATATTTTAATTTATAAAAATTTACGCACTAAACAACGCAGATATACAATAAGCTCATCGTTAAACCATGGGTTTTTCTGTAACCAAGAAGTATTTCGCCATGACGGATGAGGCAAAGGCATAACATTATAGCCTCGAGGTTGAGGAATGGAAAGAATATTTCTCCAATCACCAACAGTTGCAGAAACGGTTTTATGTTTTAATTCTGTAATGTGCCACTTTTGCGCATAACTGCCAATAGCAAGAACAAGCTTTATTTGAGGCATTGCCTGAAATATCTTTTCATGCCATATTTCTCGACATTCACGTCTTGGTGGTAAATCAGCTTTATTTTTGTCATAACCTGGAAAACAAAATCCCATAGGAACAATAGCAAAGAGAGATTTATTATAAAATTCTTCTTTCGTGACACCCAGCCAATTACGCAATTTTTCACCAGAGCGATCATTAAAAGGGATAGACGTTTCATGGACACGCAACCCTGGTGCTTGGCCTGCAATTGCAATCGAAGCAGTATCGGATAAATAAACGACAGGGTTTGGTTCATGAGGAAGAGGAGGAAAATAATGGGGTTGTTGGACGCAAACACGACAGGAATAGATCTCTTTTTCAAGTTTGATAATTGGGCTACATTGTTTCATTAGTAAATAAAATTAAAAAATATTTTTTTATTCTGTGCGAGGATTTGCTTTGCGCCATTCTTTTGGTCGTTGAAAACTTGATGCCCATATTCCTTTCTTTTTCTTTCTAGCTTCTTGCTCTTCTTTGGGGTATTCATAATAATTTACAGCCCAACCATTATGTACAAGTGTTGCGTTGATATTGCTAACTTGTTTTGTTTTACATGTTGCAAGAATACGGCGATATTTATCTGTTTTTTTCCAGTGACATGTAACAGTTTGATTTTTTAATAGTTGTTCTAAATATTTTTTTGCCTCAAGCCCACAAGGGTAGCGCGCTTCCTTTTTTCCACAAAATTGGTGGAGTTCAGGAGCATCAATTCCAGCTAGTCGAATCTTAATTGAAGAAATCATAATGGTATCGCCATCAATGATTAATGCATTTCCTTCAACAGAGTTTTGAGAAGAAAATTTTTCTTTTTGAGGCAACCGCTGAGTTTTCTTAAAATAAGTTGACATAATGATAAGAATGCTAGCAGCGACAAAAATACTGAAACCGATTACTTTTAGATTAAAGCTTCTTAGATTAAAATGAGAAAAAGATTTTTTCATGAAATAAAGAAACTGCTAACATTATTATAACTCTATTTTAGTATTGTTTATAATTGACCCGAGAAACTTTATTCATATGACGAAACAGTGTTTCGTTTTAATGACAAAATTTTCATTAGATATCACAATAATCAAATACTCATACAGAATATATGTAAGCAACTTAAATAATAAATCAACTTATCCAAATCCGTACAAAACATACAAAGTTTAAAGTAAACTTTTTAAACTTAAGGAAATAAAAAAACATCCCTCAAAAAATAACTTTGAAGAGCAATACTCCCACATTTCTTTTGGAGTATAAAATCTATCAATTTAATAATAATTTTATTTATTTAATTTTTGTTTCCTTAAATTCAACGTGCTTTTTTACAACTGGATCATATTTACGCTTGCTCATTTTATCTGTCATTGTACGGCTGTTTTTCTTTGTTACATAGAAAAAACCAGTATCTGCAGTTGATAAAAGCTTGATCTTAATGGTTGCTGCTTTAGCCATAATGTAAATACCCTATTTATACTGAAAAAATATTATTGCTGTCAAAACTTATTTCCGACATCATCAGATTTTCCGGCAACACTACGGATGTTCTCAAAAAAGTCAAGAGCTGATTAATTTTCTCATAAGTTGGACAAACACCAAAATGACATATAAACCGAAAAAAACAGCCATGGCTATTGAAAAACCAAAGGGTTTAAAGATATCCATGGATTTTCCGATAAAGGTCGGTCCGATGAGCATACCAATTCCATAACAAAAAATAAAAGCAGAATTAGCAGCAGCAAGTTCTTGCCCCTTGAGACGGGCTCCTAAATGTGCAAGACTAATTGTATAAAGGCTCGCTGATACACCACCCAGAAAAAACAAATCAAGCATCAGAATCCATGGATATTGAAGAATCCATGGTACTATAAAAGTTCCTATAAAACCTAAAATAGCGCAACTCATCAGCGGGTAGCGTCGATCTTTGGCGTAGTCGCTTATAATGCTGATAGGAATTAAGAGGAAAATATTCCCAAGTGCAAGGGTTGCCATAAAATGTGCTGCTTCATTCTCATTATAACCAATGGATAAACTAAAGGGTATTATAAGAGTTAATACGCCCATTTGAATGGCCCCGTAAACAAGGACCGCCATCATTGCACTTGGAACGTGAAAAAGATAACGAAAAAATGGCATATATTGATTTTTTTGAAATTCTGGACTTAATTTCCAAGCGGTAAGAATTGGTATAGTAGCAAGTATAATAAGGCTATATCCAACAGCAAAAGGAATAAATCCTTGTGTTCCCACTTTTGCTAGCAGCGTTAGACCTATTATAAACCCTAATCCTAAGACAATAGCATAAATAGAAAGGATCAAACCGCGTTTTTTTGGGGGAGCATAACTGTTGATCCAAAACTCTGACAGGATAAACATAACTGTCATGCTGAAATGTAATATAAACTTTAAAATAAACCAAACCCATATGGGATCAAAAAAATAGAATCCTAAAAAACTTAAAGATCCTATCGCCATCATAAGCAATATTGTTTGAGCGATTCCTAAGTATAAGGCAATTCGAGACGTAAAAATAGCTGCAATAATTGTGGCGATTCCACCAACTGTTCCACTATAGCCGATTGTACTGTTGGAAAGTCCTTTCTCTGCCATAAGAAGAGAGACAAGTTGTGTTCCCATTGCCAATGCTGTTCCAACAGTGCCAATGGTTGCAATAGCGGCAATAATTGCACGCAAAGAATTATTTTGAGAGTCAAAAGGTTTTTTTTTCATGAGAATGGCTTAAGGTACTCTTGTTTATTTAAACAATGAAAAGATGAGCTGAAATGAAAGGGAGCCAAAACTATCCTTTGCAGTTTCTCTCATTTTCTAAGTATAAAAAACTGCAAGATTTTTATATGGTTATTATAGACTTAACAATAAAATTTATCCTCTTGTATACTAAAGAAATAAGATTGTATATATAAATATTATATAATATAAGTCATTTCTTAAATTGAATTTATTATTCATATATATTCAATGGAGGGCAAGAAGATTAATTTTTTCTTTTCCCATAAAAAGTATACTTTTGTTTTTTTAATTTGTTTTTATGGTAGGATGTCGGTGAAAATTTTATTGGACGAGGTTTTGTTAACAGTTCAAAGCATAAAGCGCCAGCAAAAGGTTGTACCGTTATAAGTTTTACTTCTACAACATCACTGAGCTGATAGCCTTTATGGCTACGCTGTCCTACAAGAACATGTTGTGCTTCATCAAAATGATAATAATCATTTTTAAGTGTAGAAATATGGATAAAACCATCTGTATTGAGTTTATCAAGTGAGATAAAAAGACCTGCTTTTGTAACTCCGGAAATGCGGCCTGTAAAAATACGACCGATTTTATTCGTTAAATAGTGAGCAACAAGCCGATCAATCGTTTCTCTTTCAGCCATCATTGCACGGCGTTCGTATAAAGAAACTTGCGTAGCAATTTCTGCAAGATTTTGTTCTTGTGTATCTGTTAATTGATCATTTCCTAATTTGAGAGCTTTAATGAGTGCTCGATGAATAATGAGATCAGCATAACGACGGATTGGTGATGTAAAATGTGTATAGTTCTGCAAATTTAAACCAAAATGGCCACTATTTTTAGGGTTGTACTCTGCTTGTGATTGTGAACGCAAAATAACTTGATTGACTAGTTCTTGTTGTTGAGTATGAGCGACCTTTTCTAAAATTCTATTAAGGCGCGCTGAGGTAAGTTCGCTTCCGCGGGAGAGTGGTATCCCCAAACTTTGAAGAAAGCTCCGAAGTATTTCTTGCTTAGCAAGAGAAGGTTTTTCATGAATACGATAAATGAGCGGCTGGTGATGTTGTTTTAATGTTTCAGAAGCTGCAATATTAGCTTGTATCATAAACTCTTCAATTAAACGATGCGCTTCTAGTTGTGGTTCACTCACAACATCTTTTATGCATCCATTTTGATCAAGAATAATCTTTTTTTCTGCAATTTCTAATTCTAGTGGTTGGCGACGATTTCGCGCAGCTTTAAGGCATGCATAGGCTTCCCATAAGGGGTGCAAAATGCTCTCAAAAAGAGGGGTTATTTTTTCATTTATATTACCTTCAATTGCCAATTGTACTTCTTGATAAGAAAGTTTGGCTCTTACACGAATCATAGTACGATGAAAACTATGTTTTCGTTTATTACCGTTTGCATCAAAAATCATACGAACGGCTAAAGCTGGTCTTTCTTTTCCTTCACGCAGAGAACATAAATCATGAGAAAGGCGTTCAGGTAACATTGGCACAACGGTATCGGGAAAATAAACAGAATTTCCACGTTTCAATGCTTCTTTATCTAAAGCACTTCCTGTTTTGATATAATAAGAAACATCTGCAATGGCTACAATAATAATCCAACCATCATTATTTGCTGGATCCTTATCCTTGGTTGCATAAACTGCATCATCATGGTCTTTTGCATCTGGTGGATCAATTGTAATAAAGGGTAATTGTCGCCAATCTTCACGATTATCCATATTGGCAGCTTTGATATGTTTGGCTTGCTCAAGAACACTTTCAGGAAAAATATAAGGAATTCCTTTCGAAAGAAGCGCTATCATTGAGAGTGTTTTCTCACTCTTAATGTGCCCTAAAACATTCTTTATTTTTGCGCTCTTTAATCCGTAACCAGTATTTTTTTTTATTTCGACTTCAACGAGATCACCAATTTGAATCTTCATTTCTGGAGACATTTCAACAATGAGTTCATTGGTTTTGCGGTCTATAGGATCAAGGCGCCATTGATTATTTTCCAATTTTCGTACAATAGCAAATGCGCTTTTGGGAGATACATCAATTTTACGAATAATTCGTCCCGTATAAGGATGGCTTGAGCTTTCAGAATTTTTATTTCGAAAAACTTTTACAAGAATATGATCTCCAACACCAATATTACTTCCTGTTATGTGATGAAAAGAGTGTATTTCAATATTGGGCTTTGGAGAATCTTCCCATTCAAGAGGTTGTGCAATAAAACTTCCATCTTTATCACGTCCGCTAATTTTTACTAAAGAAACAGGGGGTAATTTTCCTTTGTTTATTGCTCTTTTGTGGTGTTTAGATATGAGATTTTGATCCTTTAACTCACGTAACATATCTCTAAGCCAGATACGAGAATCGCCTTTTAAGTTAAAAGCTTTAGCGATTTCTCGTTTACTTGAGTGGTTAGGATTCTCAATTATAAAGGAAAGGATTGCTTCCTTATTGGGAAAAGTTTTCCCCTTGAATGAAGAGAGATATTTTATGTTTTTTTCACCTTTAGCCAAAATTTATGTCTCTTTTATTTTTGCTTTTGTTTTAGAAGAAGCTCTTTTTGAAGTTGTTTTTTTACTCGATGCTTTAGCCGATATAAGTTCTAGTGCCTCTGGAAGTGTTACACTAATGGGATCTTTATCTTTTGGCAATGTTGCATTAATTTTACCCCAATTGACATAAGGACCATAACGCCCGTTGCGCACGGTAATGGTTCCTCCTTCGGGATGCTCTCCTAATGTTGCCAATGCTTCAGGTGTTGTTCTGCTTTGCCTGGTTTTGTTTTCTTGTTGTTCTGCTAATACTGTAACAGCGCGATTGATACCAATATCAAAAACTTCATCTGCATGAAGAAGGCGCGCAGATTTTCCATTATGGCTAAGATAGGGACCATATCGTCCAATCGTAGCCGTGATTGTTTTTCCGGTTTCAGGATGAATGCCAATTTCACGGGGAAGGGATAGTAAAGCCAAGGCTTTATCAAGGGTTACATTTTCTGCCTGCCATTCTTTTGGTAATCCTGCACGCTTAACTTCTTTGCTTTCACCAAGTTGAATATAGGGACCAAACCGGCCATTACGAAGAGAGATCTCTTTTCCTGTTTCAGGGTCAATACCAAGTATAACAGGTTCATCATTGCGTACAGCTTCATTCTCTTCTCCAGTATCTGTACCAAGTTGGTGTGTGTATTTACATTCGGGATAATTGGAACAGCCAACAAAAGCACCATAACGCCCAAGTTTTAATGATAATTGACCATTTTTACAAAGAGGACAGGAACGCACATCACTTCCATCTTCGCGTTCAGGAAAAGCGAGAGGTGCTAATGTTACATTTAAAGCATCAAGAACATTGGTTATACGGAGTTCTTGGATATTGCTAATAGATGCATTAAATCCATCCCAAAAATCTCGCAATACGTCTTTCCAAGAAAGTTTGCCATCAGAGATAAGATCCAGCTTTTCTTCAAGATCTGCTGTGAAACCATATTCTACATAGCGATTAAAAAAATTTTCAAGAAAGGCTGTAACAATACGTCCCTTGGCATCGGGAATAAGCTTTCGTTTATCAATGACAATATATCCACGGTCACACAATGTCGCTAATGTGGATGCATAAGTTGAAGGACGACCAATTCCTAACTCCTCAAGCTTTTTAATTAATGAAGCTTCAGAATAACGAGAAGGGGGCTCTGTGGTATGTTGTACAGATTCAACTTTTTCTTTTGTAAGTGCTTCACCAGTGTTTATTTGTGGTAAACGTGTTGTTTCATTTTCTTCATTATTTTCTTCGTCTCGTTGATCCGTGTAGACGGAAATAAAGCCATCAAAACGAACAACAGATCCTGTTGCCCGTAGATTTGCACGCTCTTCTCCTTGCTGTGCTTCAATTTCAACGGTTGTACGTTCAATGTCAGCAGAGCGCATTTGGCTGGCAATGGCACGCTTCCATATCAGATCATAGAGCTTTGCTTGATCGCTATCGAGAAAATTACGGACTTGACTAGGATTGCGTTGAAAATCTGTTGGGCGGATCGCTTCATGTGCTTCCTGTGCATTTTTTGCCTTTGTTGAATAAAAACGTGGCTTTTCAGGAATATAGTCTTTTCCGAAAGTTTCATGAATAACTTTTCTTGCTGAATCAATAGCCTCAGGTGCTATCTGCACACCATCGGTACGCATATAAGTAATAAGCCCTGCCGTTTCACCATTAATTTCAATGCCTTCATAAAGCTTTTGGGCAATTTGCATAGTGCGAGAAGCTGAAAATCCTAATTTTGAAGAAGCTGCTTGTTGTAGTGTAGAGGTTGTAAATGGAGGAAAAGGATTTCTCTTTGTAGGTTTTGCTTCAACACTGAGTGTATGATATTGAGCTTTCTCCAGCATAAAGCGAATTTGGTCTGCTTGTTCTTGAGATTGAATATCAAGCTTGCCTATTTTTCTTTGATTAAACATTGTCAATCTTGCTTGGAAACTATCATTTCGGATGGTTTTTAACTGTGTTGTAATGGACCAATAATCTTCTTTGATAAAATGTTCTATTTCTGATTCACGATCACAAATAATACGCAAAGCAACCGATTGAACGCGTCCTGCTGAACGCGCACCAGGGAGTTTACGCCATAAAACAGGTGAAAGTGTAAAACCAACGAGATAATCGAGAGCACGACGTGCAAGATAAGCATCGACAAGGGATGTATCAATATTACGTGGATTATTCATAGCATCAAGCACAGACTTTTTGGTGATGGCATTGAAGACAACTCTTTTAATAGGTTTATCTTTTAAAACTTTTTTTTGACGAAGAACATCCAGAATATGCCATGAAATAGCTTCCCCTTCACGATCAGGGTCTGTTGCTAATATAAGGCTATCAGCTTCTTTAACGGCTTTTGCTATTTCATTTAAACGTTTAGCGGCAGCAGAATCTATATCCCATTTCATAGAAAAATCTTGATCCGGTAAAACAGAACCATCTTTTGCAGGCAAATCACGAACATGTCCAAATGATGCGACAACTTTGTATTGAGATCCAAGATATTTATTAATTGTTTTTGCTTTTGCTGGAGATTCAACGATAACGATATTCATAATTTTACCCAAATATTGAAATAAAAATTTTTTTATAAACGCCTTTTACGCGAATAGCTAATGCCAATTGCTTAAGAGCACATAAAAAAATATTAGCCATATAAAAAACATGAATATTGTACAACTTATGATTGTCATTATTAGAGTACACCCTATATAGAATTACACGATTTATTTTCCACTGTTATTACAAAAACATACGGCGAAATACTAAGATAACGTCTATTGAGAGGTAGGAGGGGAAATGCTCAAGGATAGAGGATTATGTTTATAAATCATTTAAAAGTTATCCAATATATTACAGACATGTCAAAGCAAATGAATCAGATGGCGCGTCAGGCGCACAGTCCGCTTTTAGCATTGCTTTTGGATATGGTTGCCAAAGAAGGGCAAAGCATTATTAATAGTGCTGAGGCTCTTGGGGAAGATCAAGATTCGACAATGACACACAACCACCAGAGTGTCGAATAAGCTTTCCAGCAAGCTCGAGTTCTACCAACAAGAGGTAGAGAGTTGGGAGTGAAATACCTGAGTGGATACTGAGTGTGTCTAAGTCGATTGGCGTTGTTGAAAGAGCGGAGAGAACTGCTGCACGTGCTGCATCATCATCTGCTAAAGAGAGATCGCTGTTTTTTTCATCTGCTAAATTAAAATTCTCCTTTTCAAGTTGTAAGGAGGATGGTTCCTCAAAAAAATTGAGTTGCGAATTTGGAAGCGGTGAAATTAATGGCGTAAGTGTTTCTATAATGTCAGAAGGATGTGTGGTGAGTAGAGCACCGTCTTTGATAAGATTGTTTGTACCAACAGATCTTGGATCAAGTGGAGAACCGGGAATGGCAAAAATTAGCCGTCCCATTTCAGCTGCTTGACGTGCGGTAATTAAGGACCCTGAGCGCAGGGCTGCCTCTACAACCAAGAGACCAAGTGATAGAGCTGCAATAATACGGTTTCTTCTTGGAAAATCGATAGCACGCGGCTTCCAAGAAATGGGCATTTCGCTGATGATGGCTCCACCGTTGGCAATAATATCTTCATGCAACTTTTTATTTTCAGGAGGATAGATATGATCAATTCCTCCCGCCATGACTGCAACAGTTCCTGTTTTTAAACTTGCTTGATGCGCAACGCTATCAATTCCACGAGCGAGCCCAGAAATTGTTACAAAGTCTGCTTCTCCGAGAAAACGCGCAAATTGAGCTGTAAGCTTTTTTCCCGCAGCTGAAGCATTTCGAGAACCTATAATTCCAATAGAAGTTTTTTGAAAAATTGAAACATTACCTTTGATAGCAATAAGCGGCGGAGGGGCTTCTGTAACCTTAAGAAAAGCTGGATAATCTGGTTCTCCCATACCGATAAACCGGACACCTAATCTTTCAGCTTCTTGCATTTCTTTTTCTGCATCTTCTAAGCTTGCTATTTTAATAGATACAGAACCACCCCCTTTTCTACTAAGCTCTGGCAGTGCTGCCAGAGCATTTTCTGCTGTTTTATAATGATCAATGAGATTGCGAAAACTAACAGCTCCAATATTTTCACTGCGCAATAACCGTAACCAGCTTAGACGTTGATGATCAGTAAGCAGGATTCCTTTATTTATCTCCGTGTTGCGTACCAATCTTACTTTCTTCCCCAATTAATAATCTACCGATATTTGCAGAATGTTTTATAAACACAAATACGCTCATCACAATCAGCATACAATAGAAATAAGAAGCGGAAAAATAAAAAACAAATATCGGTGTGATCGTAACAGCAATAAGCGCAGATAATGAAGAATAACGCATGAGGAGAAAAATCGCACTCCATACAATAATAAAAATAATTGCTGCAGGCCAATAGATTCCTAAGCAGACTCCTAGATAGGTAGCAACACCTTTGCCACCTTTAAATTTAAGCCATACGGGGAAAAGATGTCCTAAGAAAACAAAAAAGCCTGCTAGAGAAACAAGGATACTATTGTCTAGCGGATCACTAAAAAACTTTATAACGAAAACAACGATAGTTCCTTTCAACATATCACAAAGAAGTGTTAGAGCAGCAAGCTTTTTATTTCCTGTTCGTAAAACATTTGTTGCTCCAATATTGCCGGAACCGATTGTTCTTATATCACCAATTTTGAACAATTTCGTAAAAAGAAGCCCAAATGGAATCGAGCCAATGAGATAAGATACGAGGAAAATAAACCATGGAGTGGACTGAAAAAATATTTCTGCTTCATTCATTAAGAATCTCATTAAGTTTGTTGATCAAGTTTAAAAACGTTTTTCCCTTTCACAAAAGTCTGGATCACGCGTCCTTGAAAACGTGCATTCTCAAAAGGGGTATTTTTTGAACGTGAATAGAGCTTCTCTTTCGAAACAACCCATGGTTCTTCAAGATCAACCACAATAAGGTCTGCATGAGCCCCTTTTTTGAGTGTTCCTGCATTGAGTCCAAAGAGCTTTGCAGGCGCCGTTGACAAAAGTTCCGTTATCCGTAGAAGAGATAGGCTCTCATTATGATAAAGACGTAAGGCTGCGCTCAATAAGGTCTCCATACCAATAGCGCCAATTGCCGCGTCATTAAATGGTAAATGTTTTGTGTCGATACTCTGAGGATCATGAGAAGAGACAATAACATCTATAATCCCATCCTTTATTGCTTCAATCATTGCTACACGGTCTTCTTCTGTACGCAATGGGGGCATTAAGCGAAAAGAAGTGCGATATTGTCCAATGTCATTTTCATTGAAAGATAAATGATTAATAGATACACCCGCTGAAATTTTCTCACTGCGTTTTTTACCTAAACGAAGTGCATCAGCAGAGAGTGCTGTCGATATTTGAGCGGCATGATAGCGTGTTTGCGTTAATGCTGCTAAACGTAGATCTCTTTCAAGTGGGATAACTTCTGCTTCGCGAGGGATGCCAGAAAGACCAAGCCAACTGGCAAGCAGTCCTTCATTCATCACACCTTGCCCTGTAAGATCTTTATCTTGCGTTTCATGCATCAATGGAACATCAAAATCGCGTGCATAAGTCATTGCACGCCGCATAACAGATGAATTTTGAAGTGTTTTTTTTTCCTTCACTAAAGGCAACGGCTCCAGCATCTTTGAGCAAACCAAATTCGGTTATTTCTTGTCCGTTGAAACCTTGTGTGATTGAAGCAACGGGATAAATATTGACCAATGAGATTTCCTGTGCTGTATGCGTAATAAATTTAACGAGTGCTACATTATCAATAACTGGATGCGTGTTTGGCATCATAAGAAAGGAAGTAATACCACCTGCTGCGGCCGCGTAACTTGCTGATGTAATTGTTTCACAATGTTCATTCCCTAATTCTTCAACAAAAACGCGCGCATCAACAAGTCCAGGGAGAATTGCTTTGTTTTGTGCGTTAATAACTTCTGCTTCTTCAGGGAATCCCTGATTCAGAGCTTCTTTTCCAGCGGCTATAATTCGTCCATTTTCAACAATAACTGTACCAATTTCATCGATTACGCGCGAAGGATCAATAATACGAGCATTTTGAAAAACAACTGGTTTTATCATTTTTTTTCTCCACTGATCTTTGCGCGTGAATCTAATAGAGCCTCCATGACAGCCATACGCACTGCAATTCCCATTTCTACTTGCGTATGAATCATACTTTGTGGTCCATCTGCTATATCGGATGCAATCTCTACACCACGGTTTATTGGGCCAGGGTGCAGAATAATAGAATCATTTTTGGCATAGGCTAAATTTTCTTTATGTAAGCCAAAATAATGGAAATATTCACGCGTAGAAGGAATAAAAGAGCCTGTCATCCGTTCATGCTGTAAGCGCAACATCATGATAACGTCAGCATTTTTAAGACCTTCTTTCATCGTGTTAAAAACCTCAACACTCATATGAGCGATTTCTGCGGGTAAGAGTGTTGAGGGAGCAACAGCACGAACACGAGCACCCAAAGCATTGAGACACAGGATATTGGAACGGGCAACACGTGAGTGTAAGATATCTCCGCAAATCGCAACAGTTAATCCTTCAATACGACCTTTTGCCCTTTTAATGGTTAGAGCATCTAATAAAGCTTGGGTTGGATGTTCATGAGCACCATCACCTGCATTAATAACACAACAATCAACTTTTTGCGCTAATAAAGCTGCCGCTCCTGCACTGTTATGGCGAAAAACCAGTATATCTGGCTTCATCGCATTGAGAGTTGTAGCAGTATCAAGTAATGTTTCTCCCTTTTTTACAGATGAGTTGCCGATCGCAAGACTCATCACGTGTGCACCTAGCCTTTTACCCGCTAATTCAAAAGAAGATTGTGTTCGCGTAGAGGCTTCAAAAAAGAGATTAATTTGAGTCCGTCCATGCAAAGTAGATTTTATTTTATCAATTTTGTTAGAAAGGATAATATTTGCTTCTGCACGATCAAGCAATGTATTAAGATCTTGTACACTCAGATCTTTAATAGCTAAAAGATGTTGATGAGGGAAAAGTGGGAAAAAATTATCTTGCATCATAGCATTCTTCTTTATCTCTCTCTAAACAGGTTAAACAAGCATTTGTTTGAATATGATAAATGTTTCTTAACTCTAAAAAGACAAATAGTCTATGATATGAATGATTTGAATGTAGGAATATACCTATGAGTGCTGTATCTGCGCAAAATACTCGTCGAAAAAATACATTTCTTAGCGATACGCTTATGTTTCGTATTGCTTCTACTTTGCCTAAGTTTTTGTTAGCAAGTTTTGAAGAAATAGGGGATTTTGCCGCGAGTCGAGAAGCATGGAAACTTTCTTGCTTAGCGAATCATTATAAGCCTTTACTATGCTATAATGATGAATGGGGGCAACCAACAGAAAGATTAGAGATCCATTCTTCCTATCAAGCTCTTCAACAATATTCTAGACAAGCAGGTTTGGTTACCTCGCTTTGGGAAAATACGAGCTCAGAAAATGGAGTACGCTATCAAGCGCGTGCGATTCGTTTAGCTTTATCTGCTGGTTTAGAAACAGGACATTTGAATGAAGTTATCATAACGAGTGCAGCTATTGCTGTTTTAATTAGTGATATTGAGCTCTTCAAAAAATGGCAAAATGTACTTTTATCACGCCAATATGATTCCTCATCAAAACCTATTCATCATAAAAAGGCTGCTTCTCTAACTTGTGCATTTGACGATATTGAAAAATACGCTTTCAATTTTCCAAGTGTTAAGAAAATTTCTTTCGATGAAAGTATGGAACGTGATCTATATCGTTTAAATGTTGTAAAAACCAACGTTATTAATCCTACCGCTGACGGATATCTTGTTAGTGCAGATTTAGATGGTCATTTAAGTTGTTTTTTTATTCCACGCATACAAGAAAATGGCGCATTAAATGGATCTATATCGATTCGTCATTTAATTCAGCGTTCTGGAGAACTTTTAACACCAGAGGGGGTTGTCGACTTCCAAGGCAGTTATGGCTGGCTTTTGGGAAATGCTGGAGAAGGGCTTAAAGTTATTAAAGATATCGAGACGATGATGCGTTTCGATCAATCTGTCATATCGGCAGGTGTTTTACGAGCGGCTCTTCAATTTGGTATGGATTTTTTCCGGAAAAAAATACCCAATCAGCCTTTACCTCCACTGACAGAACGTATTTTTGCAGATATTGCATTAGATATAGCTGCCTCACAAGCATTGGTTTTGCGTTTAGCGAGAGCATTTGACAATGCAGCAAATGACCGTTCTGAAGCAGCTTTTGCCCGCATTATGACACCTATTATTGCTTATCATGTAAGTCAATTGGTTGTGCCTATTATTGGTGAAATTATTGCACAACTTGGTATTGAAAGTTTTATAGAGAATAATCCATTATCACAAATGTTGCATAATGGGCCTGCGCGAATTGTGAGAAATAGTTCTGCTAATCAATTGGTAAAGGATGCAATTCTTATTGCTGAAAAAGCACCGGGATTGTTTCAGAAATTGTTGGAAAAAATTGCTCTTGATATTGGACCAGCGGGACCCCGAGCAATTGAAATTATTAAGTCAGCAGGTGATATGGCATCAGCAAATGAAGGTGCAGGAAGATTTTTTGTTGAACAAGTAGCTTATGCAGCAGCAGCAGCAGCATTACGTTCTACAGACATAGAACATGTTGCGAATGCCTATATGGAAAGCCGCCTTGGGGGACAATGGAGATCTTCTTACGGGATGCTCATTGCACGATATAATGCAGGGCATTTGCTCAATGTCCTCTATCCTTCCATATGATGAAAGTTTTGAATTCTATTGAGAGCACCTTGCAATATAAAAGCGGCGGCTGCCGAATCAATACGGCTTGCTCTTTTAGCGCGCGATACATTCATTTCTAAAAGAGACCGTTCCGCAGCAATTGTTGATAAACGTTCGTCCCAAAAAACAAATGGAATTTTTGTATAAGCTTTCATATTGCTCACAAAAGCTCTGGTTGCTTGAACACGAGAGCCACTGCTTCCATTCATGTTAAGAGGTAAGCCAATGATAATAACGCCTACATTTTCACGGTCAAAAATTTTAATAAGTGTGTAAGCATCTTCTGTAAATTTTTTTCGCTGTAGTACAGGACGCGGATTTGAGACAGTCAGCCCCATATCAGAAATCGCAATTCCGATAGTTTTTGTCCCTAAATCTAAGCCTGCTATTGTTTGTCTAGGCAAAAGATGTTTTATAACTTCATCTATATTAATAACAGTCATAAAGGTATAATACGTTTTTTAATGTTTCAGATCTATAGTTATATTCTTTATTCATGTTATCTAATATTCTTGCACTTACAAGTGCACCCTTGTATAGCCAGAATAAAGATCAAATAAATAAACAAAAAAGCAGAAAGGCGTAAAGAGTATGTCTGTTGATCAAGAGACAGTCAAGCGGATAGCACATTTAGCAAGGATTGCCCTCCACGATGATGAGATAGAACCTGTGACAAAAAAATTCAATGCTATTTTAGGTTTTGTAGAGCAATTGAATGAAGTTGATGTCAGTGGGGTTGAGCCATTAACATCTGTGATGCCGATGACTCTACGAATGCGTGAAGATAGTGTTACAGATGGCGATAAAGCAGCAGATATTGTAGCCAATGCCCCTGTTACAGAAGAAAATTTTTTTCTTGTCTCAAAAATTGTTGAGTAACTTTTTATATTTTTGAAATTTGAGAACCAATATGACTGATTTAACAACTCTCACAATTGCGCAAGCTCGTGATGCTCTAACAAAGAAAAATCTCAAAGCAACAGAATTAACGGAAGCTTATTTACAAGCAATAGAGTTGGCGAATCCAACTTTGAATGCTTATGTAACAATAACAGCAGAACAGGCAATGAAAATGGCTGCTGAATCAGACAGTCGCTTAGCGAAAGGGCAGGGAGGGCTTTTGGAAGGAATTCCCTTGGGGATTAAAGATCTTTTTGCAACCTATGGTGTTCATACTCAAGCCTGTTCAAATATCCTTGATGGTTTTAAACCGCACTATGAATCAACTGTCACGGCTAATTTATGGCAAGATGGTGCTGTGATGTTAGGAAAACTTAATATGGATGAGTTTGCTATGGGCTCATCCAACGAAACATCATATTATGGTCCCGTTATTAGTCCATGGAGAAAAAAAGGCTCAAATGAAAAACTCGTACCCGGTGGTTCTTCGGGAGGATCCGCAGCCGCTGTTGCTGCACAAATTTGTGCTGGTGCAACTGCAACCGATACAGGTGGCTCAATACGTCAACCAGCAGCTTTTACTGGAACTGTGGGAATAAAGCCAACTTATGGACGTTGTTCGCGATGGGGCGTTGTCGCGTTTGCTTCATCTCTTGATCAAGCTGGACCTGTTGCTAGAGATGTTCGTGATTGTGCTATCTTACTCAGATCAATGGCCTCTTTTGATGAAAAAGATTCTACTTCCGTCAATTTACCAGTTCCTGATTATGAAAGTTATCTTGGTCAATCAATCAAAGGAATGAAAATCGGTATTCCAAAAGAATATCATGTGGATGGAATGTCTCCAGAAATTATTGAGCTTTGGCAAAAAGGAATAAATTGGTTAAAAGAAGCAGGTGCTGAGATTAAAGATATTTCTTTGCCCCATACAAAATATGCTCTACCTTCTTATTACATTATAGCTCCTGCAGAAGCCTCTTCTAATTTAGCGCGTTATGATGGTGTGCGTTTTGGTTTGCGCATGCCTGGGAAAGACATCATTGAGATGTATGAAAATACGCGTTCTGTTGGTTTTGGTGATGAAGTCAAACGGCGCATTCTGGTTGGGACTTATGTTCTTTCATCAGGTTATTATGATGCCTGTTATTTAAGAGCTCAAAAAGTAAGAACACTCGTAAAACGTGATTTTGATCAATGTTTTGCTTCAGGCATTGATGCTATTTTGACACCAGCAACACCAACATCTGCTTTTGGTATTGCTGATGAAAAAATAAAAAATGATGCTGTAGCAATGTATCTTAATGATATTTTTACTGTACCAGTTAATATGGCTGGATTACCAGGAATTTCTGTTCCTGCTGGTCTGTCATCAAATGGTTTACCTCTAGGATTGCAATTGATTGGTAAACCTTTTTCTGAAGAAGTCATTTTTCAGATAGCGCACATTATTGAACAAGAAGCAGGAATATTCAGTGCAGAAAAATGGTGGATGTAATAGTCAAAATTCACAAAGGAGCATTTCTCATCCTTAATGAGAAATGCTCTTTTAAATGGTGGAGGGAATGAGCTCTATTTCCTTAATTCGTAGTCTTACCCACCAAGATAGGCTTCTTTAACACGCGAATCAGAGAGCATAGTTTTTCCTTCACCGTGAAATAAAATATGTCCTACCTCTAAAATATAAGCATAGTCAGCTATGGAAAGTGCAGCAAATGCATTTTGTTCAATAAGAAGAACAGTTTTCCCCATATCATTAATTTTGCGAATAATCGAAAAAATTTCTCGAACGAGAAGTGGTGCTAACCCCAACGAGGGTTCATCTAATATGACCATATCAGGATTGCTCATGAGTGCACGGCCCACAGCAACCATCTGTTGTTCACCACCTGACATTGTTCCTCCCAACTGTTTTGCTCTTTCACGTAGGCGCGGAAAAAGGTCAAATATCCATTCAATATCACGGGAAATTCCCTGCTTATCGTGACGAATATAAGCGCCTAGATGAAGATTCTCTAAAACAGTGAGATGGGGCATGATACGTCGTCCTTCAGGGCTTAAAGCAATCCCTAATCGCAAAATCTCTTCTGGTGATTTTTTAATAATAGATTTGCCATTATAGGTAATTTCTCCATAAACAGAGCGATTAAGCCCTGTAATAGAACGTACAATACTGCTTTTTCCTGCACCATTGGCTCCAATTAAAGTGACAATACTGCCCCGCTTTATGGACATAGAAAGATTTTGGACAGCTTTAATGGCGCCATAATGAACGTAAAGATTTTTTATTTTAAGAATATCCATAAACATCTCCGCCAAGATAAGCTTCAATAACTTTAGGGTTATTACGAATTTCATCTGGTGTACCACTGGCAATGCAACAGCCATATTCCATAACCAAAATATGTTGGCAAAGCCCCATAACCACTTTCATATCGTGCTCAATAAGAAGAATTGTAAGATCAAAGTCTTTTTGCACTTTTGCTATGAATTTTCTAAGATCTTCACTTTCTTGTGGATTCATGCCAGCAACAGGTTCATCAAGAAGAAGCAATTTGGGCTTTGTGGCTAACGCACGTGCAATTTCTAGACGTCGTTGCACACCATAAGGTAAAGCTGTTGCCGATTGATTGGCAAGATGATCAAGTTGTAGCTGTTCAAGGAGCTCCAAGGAATTTTTATAAACTTCCTTCTTTTCTTTTATTGCTTTTGAAAAAAAGAGAGCTGAAGAAAACCAAGGATATTTTTGTCGAACATGCGCTCCTACCATAACATTCTGCAAAACCGTTAACCCTGAGAAAAGACGAATATTTTGAAATGTTCTGGCAATATGGCTTCTACAGATAATATAAGGAGACGCTCCAGAAATTTTTTTCTCATCAAAAAGAATGATGCCGCTTGTAGGAGCATAAAATCCAGAAATCATATTGAAAACTGTTGTTTTTCCAGCACCATTGGGACCAATTAATCCAGTAATACTTCCTCGTTTAATTGCCATATTAACATTATTTACAGCAACTAATCCGCCAAAACGCATTACAATATTATTGAGTGAAAGGATATTGTCGTTCATAGCTTTCCCTCAGTATTAGAAAGCTTTTTGCGTGTCAAAAAGCTATAAATTCCATTCCATGAAAATTCTCGTTGTCCCATTAACCCTTTTCTCCAAAACAAGATAATTACCAGCAATAAAAGAGAAAAAACAACCATACGAAGCCCTGGGGTTTCTGGAATATGTATAAAACCTAAGTCAAATGGACTTTCAATGATACGAAGCCATTCAAGCATGACTGTAATAATAATGCTGCCAATAATGCTCCCTGTAATTGAACCGAGACCACCAGCAACAACAATCATTAAAATATTAAAAGTCAGAAGAAAATTAAACATTTTTGGATCAATGGTTGAAATAAGAGCCGCCATTAATGCGCCACCTATACCTGCAAAAAATGCTCCAACAGTAAAGGAAAAACTACGGTAGAAAAAAGCATTAATTCCCATAGTTTTCGCAGCTATTTCATCATCACGGATAGCACGTAATACGTTACCAGTATTGCTTTGCAGTAAGAGGACAATAAAGAGAACTGTAAATGCTAGCCAACCATAGTTCCACCATAATGTTGCATTTTGAGGTATTCCTTTGATTCCCAAAGAGCCATTTGTGAGCGATGTTGCGTTCGTAATGACAATGCGAATAATTTCCGCAAAACCTAATGTTGCAATTCCAAGATAATCGCCACCAAGACGCAATATTGGTAAAGCAATTAATAAACCTACAACAGCAGCACACAAACCACTTACGACAACAGCGATAAAAAAAGGTAACTGCAAATGATATAATGGTTCAGCAATAGGATCAAGAATCCACATCATTTCTTTTTGTTCAGGGGAAAGAAGTAAAATTGCGCAAACATAAGCACCAATAGCCATAAATCCAGCATGTCCAAGAGAAAACATACCTGTGAAACCGTAAATCAAATTAAGCGAAATTGCCAATATCGCATTAATAGCAATCAGATTGATGATACGAAGCGTATAGTCATTAAAATGGCTATCAGCATAAAATAAAAAACCTATGAGAACTAAAACACTTATACACGATAAAACAGTTGTCGCTGACTTTGCCATTAGATTTTCTCCTGATTTCTTTTACCCATTAATCCTGTGGGCAATATCAATAGAATCAGAATCAATAAAATGAAAGCGAAGGCATCTCGATATCCAGATAGCGCGGGGAAAAATGCGATAATCATAATTTCAATAAACCCTAATAACAATCCTCCCAACATTGCTCCTGGTATCGAACCAATACCTCCGATAACAGCAGCAATAAATGCTTTGAGACCAGGAAGAACACCCATATAAGGCTGAATTTGAGGATAACGTAAAGACCACATAATGCCTGCTATGGCGGCAAGAGCTGAGCCTATTCCAAATGTAAACGCAATAACTTTATTGACAGACACACCCATCAAACGTGTCGTTTCAATATCATGGGAGATTGCGCGCATAGCAAGACCCGGTTTTGTTTTATGGATAATCCATAATAGTAATAAAATAAGAATTAATGACACAAAGGGAACGATCAGAGACATGGGAGCAATTCTGATGATACCATCTGCTCCTGATCCTAGATGCCATAAAAATGGTGTTACAAGAAAGTCTGGCTGTTGTACACCTTTCGGAACACCACTAAAGAGTACAGTAGCAAGATTTTCAATAAAAAAAGAAACACCAATTGCACCGATAAGTGCCGAAATACGCGGAGCATGGCGTAGAGGTTTATAAGCAAATTGATCAACAGCAACACCCACAGCACTTGTAATAAAAATGGAAAAACAAAGAGCTAAAACCCAAATCGGTGTAAAGTCTTGCGGGGAAATTTTAAAATAATAAACAAATCCTAGCGCAAGAATTAAAAAAGCAGCAATCCAATAAATTGGAGGACGCCTTTTAAAGCCTATAAAGACCGAATAATAAACAAGAGCAGCAAGGAACAAAAGAAGAAAAGCTGCCCAAGCAGGCATAAAGCCAATTGTGGAAAAGAAAACAAAATATGCTCCCAGCATAAAGATATCACCGTGAGCAAAATTAATGAGTCTCAGTATACCGTAGACCATGGTGTAGCCAATAGCAATAAGCCCATAAAGAGATCCCAATGCCAGTGCATTAAAAAAGTACTGGATGAACATTTCAGTGCTCATCTCTCATCCTTCCACATTTGTTAATTTACATAGGACAATAAGAAATTTCTAAGTTTTTGGTTGAGAAAAAGATCCTCAACCAATTCTTGCATTTTAATAAGCACAACTTTTTAATTAAAAAGCAGGTTTAACTTCTTCTAAATAAACACGTTTTCCATCCTGTATTTTAATGATACCAATAGGAATTTTAGGATTATGATTTTCATCCATTGACATATCCCCAAAGGGGGTAGGAAAATCTTTTAATTGGCTAAGTGCGATAGTAATTTTTTCACGATCAGTGCTACCAGCATTTTCAATAGCCTTCATGAACATCATATAACTCGTGTATCCCAAAACAGAATTGATATTTGGCTCTTTGTCTGGGTAAGCTTTTTTCCATTCTTTTGTGAATTCTTGCGCAGCTACTGACATATTTGGCATATCCTCACTATAGGGAAGTGTCGTATGTAAGAAACCTTCTGCAGCTTTTCCTGCAATCGTAATGGTTTCTGGATTATCCATAGCATCTCCACCCATAATTTGAAATTTAGCCCCTAATTCTCGTGCTTGTTTCATGATGATAGCACCTTCAGAAAAGTAAGATGGAATGAATAAGATATCAGGTTTCTGGGCGATAATTTGCGTGAGAACAGCTGAAAAGTCCTGATCTCCAGAATTATAATTTAAATTTGAGATAACTTCACCACCTAATTTTTTGAAAGCACGCGTAAAATAACTTGCAAGACCAATAGCATAATCGCTTGAAATATCTTTAAGGATAGCAGCCTTTTTTGCGTGTAAAGTTTGGCTTACATAAGTTGCGATTCCTACTCCTTGATAGGAATCAATAAAGCAAGCACGAAAGTAATATTTTTTACCCTGTGTAACAAGGGGACTTGTTGAGGACGTTGCAATGGTTGGAGTCTTTGCCTTTTCAGATATTTCACCACCTGCTAACGAGAGCGAAGAACCATAGCTACCAATGATTCCACTCACTTTTTCACTTGCTGTTAAACGCATAACAGCATTAGCCGCTTCTACTTTATCAGACTTATTATCAATAATAACAAGTTCTACTTTACGTCCTAAAATTTCTGGAACTTTTTTATGGGCTAATTCTATACCTCTAATTTCAAGCTGACCTCCAAATGCATTTTGACCACTTAATGGAAGATAAACACCAATCTTAATAGGTTCACTCGCATAAACATTTGCTGTAAATGCCATAAATGCTGCGATTATCGTAAGGATTTTCTTCAATTGCATTGCGCATTTTCCTTAATTGAATTGTCGTTTTTTCACCTTATATTGAACTTCTTCATCATGCAAGTTACACATTAATCAAAATATCATTATGTAAAAAAACTTTTATATGATCTCTTTTGTAGGGCACTTCTTGTAAGGTATGTAAAGTGTACAATCAAATAGTTTTATAAATATTCACGTTGATATTCTCTGACATTAACATAGAAGATACGACAATGTGGGGAAATCTTATCTTGGGGCTTGCGTGTTGATACAAGAGCAATGTTTACTTAAACCTAGAGAATCAATATCGTACAATTTATAAGCTACAGGATCACGTTATTATGACGAGTAAGGATGCATTAAAGGATTGTTCCCCATCTGAGGATAGTATAGGTGCTTGTGGGGAGATTATCGAAATCAGTGGTGTCATTAAGTGGTTTGATGGTAGTAAGGGGTATGGATTTATTGTACCTGATTTACCTCATTTCCCCGATATATTATTGCATGTTACAGTAATGCGAAGGGATGGTTTTCAAACAGCTTTGGAGGGAGCTAAAGTCATTTGTGCTGTGGAAAAAACTGAACGAGGATTAAAGTGCGTTCAGGTGAAATCCATAGATTGTTCTTCAGCAATCCATCCATCAGAAGTTCCAGCCCGTACCCATGTTGTTGTTACTCCAGAAAGTGGACTAGAACGAGCAATTGTTAAATGGTTTAATCGTGACAAAGGATACGGTTTTCTTAGCCGTGGGCAAGGAACGGAAGATATTTTTATTCATATGGAAACATTGCGCCGTTTTGGTTTAGCAGAGCTTCGTTCGGGTCAAGTTGTTCTTGTACGTTTTGGTAAAGGAGAAAAAGGTTTAATGACAGCAGAGATTTATCCGGATATAGGCATTCCTTTAGCTACGCATTAAATTTCACGAGTGAAATCAGTGTGTTTTCTATATTTTTAAAGGTGATTGTTTCATAAATTGCTATAGAAGTAGATTTTTAAAGAAAATATAGCTCTCGTGAATCCATAAACCAAATGAAGAAAATTGTGCATATTACGTTGAAAGAAACTAGAAAATAACAAGGAAGCAATTCTCTTGTTTTTTGACTTTTAAACTCTGGTACTTTTTATTTTATAAACAAAATTTAAAATTTTTCTCTGGTGGAGACAAGAATGTTAAAGCCTTTTAAAAAGGAGTATATTGTTTTATTGGTGATGCTTTTTATGTTAGATATGCGTGTTGTTGTAGCAAAGGAGCCCATAGAGATTCCTGTGCATCCGATTCCTTTAGAAATACATACAAAGCAAGGTCCGGTTTTTTATAAGGTAGAGATTGCTTTTACGCCATCTCAAGCAGCAGCTGGTTTAATGTATCGAACTGATTTTCCACGCGATCGTGCAATGCTCTTTAAGCAGCTAAAAAGTTCTCGATCGGGAGATGAGCAGAAAATTTTTATGTGGATGGCAAATACGCCTTTACCTTTAGATATGATTTTCTTAAACTCTGAGGGAATTATTGTATCGATTATTGAAAATACTTCGCCACTTTCAACAAATACCATTTCATCAGAAGTTCCTGCAGCTTTTGCACTTGAAATTAACGCTGGTGAAGTTTCTAAAAAAAAGATACAAAAAGGACAACGTGTTATTCATCCTGTACTTTGTGGAAAGTGCAATAAAAAATGACCGCTGAAGATATTCGTTTTTTTGAATATAATGGTTTGCGATTTGCTTATCGAGAAGAAGGGCAGGGCGCGCCTATTTTGTTGATCCATGGTTTTGGATCTTCTGCACGGGTGAATTGGTATGCAACGGGTTGGTTTCGTATTCTCACTGAAGCAGGATATCGTGTTATTGCTCTTGATAATCGCGGTCACGGAGATTCAGTTAAAAGTTATGATCCTATCTTTTATACACCTCAAGCTATGGCTGGCGACGCAGTAAAGTTACTGCAGCATTTAGAGTTATCTAAAGCCCATGTTATGGGATATTCTATGGGGGCTCGTATTAGTGCTTTCATGGCTCTTTTGCATCCAACATATGTACACAGTGTTATTTTTGGTGGTTTAGGTATTGGTATGGTGACGGGAGCAGGAAATTGGGAGCCCGTTGCTGAGGCCCTTTTAGCAGAAGATATTTCCACTATTACCAATACGCGCGGTTTAATGTTCCGTAAATTTGCAGATCAAACGAAAAGCGATAGGCGTGCTCTTGCTGCTTGTATCATTACATCAAAACAGGAGTTAACGGCGTCTGAAGTTTACAAAATCAAACAACCAGCACTTGTTGCCGTTGGTTCATTAGATGAAATTGGCGGTGATGCAGAGCCATTGGCAGCCTTGTTGCCTTGTGGTGAAGCTTTATCAATTCCTGATCGAGATCATATGCTTGCTGTAGGCGATAAAGTTTATAAAAAAGGCGTTATCGATTTTCTTTCTCGTTATCCTATAAAATAAGAACTCTTCATAGCTTTTAGAATTTACAGAAATACCCAATATTTTTATTTCGTATAAATTGAAAAAAGCTTATTAAAAAATCTTTCTGTTATGACGTAAGTTTTTATAAAAAATGAAAAGAAAAATAAACTCTTATTAGCTTATTTTGTATATTTTCCAGAGAGGTAATTCTTCTAAGATTAGATAATTATACTTTAAAGGTTATTAAAAAGAATTATTTTCGAATGATGTAATAAATATTTTTTGCTAAAAAATGTAGTTTTAAATAAAAAAATATTTTTATTTGTATTTTTTATAAAATAAACAAAATTATAAATTATTGATCAATTTATTCTTACGAATATGCATTTTAAATACAGATGCTAAAATTGGAGATAAAGTAAAATTATTAAAAATATACAGTTTTTTTTTGCCATTTTTTAATCTATACGGGTATATTTAATAATGATAGACTCCTTTTGTAAACGTTCTTTATGAATGTATAAAGAACGTTGTGAATATATGTAATATTAAGTAAATATTCAGATTATGCTTTTTTACTGACTTTACAGAATCATAAGAGTGTCTTATTTGCACGACACGCAATTATTTTAATCGTTTCAAAAAAACAGGAGAGCATAGTGAATGCTGATGAAATAAAAAAACTTGATAATTATTTTAAAAATATATTCCAAAACTCAGCATTGCAAGTCAGAGCACGGCCTAAAAAGAGTGATTCTTGTGAGGTTTATATAGGAGATGAGTTTTTAGGCATTATCTATCGAGATGAAGATGAAGATGAGCTCTCCTATAATTTCTCAATGGCTATATTAGATATTGATTTAGAAAATTGATTCGTTATTCATAGTTGAATGAAGTCTTTTTTATCCCATAAGATTTATATAAGTTTTAACGCTTTAAAACTCGTATGGTTATTTCGTGCAATAATAAGATGGTCATGGATAATAATGCCTAATGCATTTGCTGCATCTTTTAATCTATATGTCATTGTTATATCTGCATTAGAGGGGGTGGAATCGCCAGAAGGGTGATTGTGGACTAAGATAAGTCCTGATGCGGATAACTCTAAAGCTCGAGAAATAACTTCACGAGGATAAACAGGGGTATGATCAATGGTTCCAGTTTGTTGCACCTCATCAGCAAGTAAGCCGTTTTTCTTATCAAGAAACAAAATACGAAACTGTTCACGTGTTTCGTGAGCCATAACAGCTTTACAATACGCTAACACTTTATCCCATGATGAAAAAATATCGCGCTTAAACAATTGCGCACGAGCAAGACGTCCAGCAACATCTGAAATAATTTTTAAATCAACTGCAGTGGCGGGACCACATCCTGGAATTTCTTGAAGTCGGTGAATATCCGCTCCCAACACATCAGCTAATGAACCAAAACGCGCTATCAAATTTTTAGCTATGGGTTTTGTGTTTGCACGGGGTATTGTGCGAAAAAGCAATAATTCAAGATATTCATAATCTTCAATTGCATTTCCTTTTGACTTTAAATAGCGCTTCCGAAGACGTTCACGATGGCCTTGATAATGTTTATGAAGCTGTGCGTTTTTCTGAGGCTCTTCACTTTTTCTTTCTGATACTGGGGTGAGTGGAGAACTCGATGTTAATGCAAAGTGATTACTTTGAGTATCTTCCTTTTGATTTAATTTTTTAGCCATAACATCTCTACATTGCGTTAGGTATGGGAATTTGGAATATAAAAAATATTTTTAGGAGATTGTGTAAATATTTCATACCCTTCATTTGTAACACCAATTGTATGTTCATATTGTGCTGTCAGAGAGCGGTCACGGGTAACAGCAGTCCAACCGTCAGATAAAATCTTAACTTGTGGTTTACCAAGGTTAATCATAGGCTCAATTGTAAACATCATACCTTGTTTTAATTCAACTCCTTCTCCAGGATTTCCATAATGGAGAATATTGGGAGCATCATGAAAAAGCTGGCCGATACCATGTCCGCAAAAATCTCTCACAATTGAACAGCGTTCAGATTCTGCATACTGTTGAATGGCTGCCCCAATATCACCTGTCGTTGCTCCAGGCTTAACGACAGCGATTCCTTGCATAAGACTTTCATAGGTTATTTTTAGCAAGCGTTCTGCGGCACGCCTAATTTTTCCAACAGGATACATTCGGCTTGAATCCCCATGCCAACCATCAAGGATAAAGGTTACATCAACATTTACAATATCACCTTCTTGCAAAGGTCTTTTATTGGGAATGCCATGGCAGACAACGTGATTGATAGATGTACAGCATGAATGGCTGTATCCATGATAATTTAGATCAGCAGGAAGTGCTCCTCGCTTAGCTCCAAAAATAAATACAAAATCATCTATTTCTTGCGTAGTAACGCCCGGCTTAATAATATCTGTAAGCGCATCAAGGCATTCTGCAGCAATACGACCAACTTCACGCATTTTAGCAAAAGCATAATCATCGAAAATGCGGATTTTTCCATTAAATTTTAAAGGGATTTTATTATATTCGATATACTCAGTCATTGTTTCTTCTATTTTCTATTTTTACTCTCTGAATCGGAAAAATGCCTTCTACACTTACATGACACTTTACAGCATAACATTCTACTCCTGATTTTAATGCTAAATCAAACTTACGTCCATAGAGTGGATCAAGATCATGACAAATTGTAAAAGCTGAGCAATCTTCTCGTTGAATAATATAAAGCATAGCAGCTCGTTTTCCTTGTTGTACAACTTCTATGAGCTCATCAAGGTGACGTGCACCACGTTTTGTTTCGCTATCAGGAAATTCTGCTAATCCTTTCTGACGAATAAAATGAACATTTTTGACTTCTAGGTAACAATCAGGAAGAATGTCATCACGTAAAAGAAAGTCAATTCGTGATTGTGTCCCATAGCGTTGTTCTTTTAAAATTGTTTTATATCCATTTAATTCTGGTAGTAATCCGTTTTGAATTGCTTCTAACGCAAGTTTATTGGGTAAAGACGTATTAATGCCAACCAAAGTATTATCGGCTTCAATAATTTCTAATTGATAGGCATATTTTCGTTTGATGTTGTTATGATAAGAAAGCCAAATATTGGTGTTGAAAGCTGTTAATCCAAGCATTGATCCTGTATTAGGTACAGACACGGTGAGGACATGCTGATCATCTTGTTGAACATCCGCAAGGAAACGTTTATAACGACGGATAAGCTTTGCAGGAAAAAGTTTGGGCATAAAGTGCATATCCCTTTTTTAGGATTTATGATTTCATAATTCAACTGAGATTATGATTTATAGGGGCTGTTCCCTATTTAAAAAGATAAAATTGATGTAAAAAACGCTACGATATCTTATATAAATTGTTATAAATTCCATCGTTCACTTTAATGGCTTTTAAAATTTATTATTAGGTTTAGAAACTATTATCTTTGAATGAAAAGATAGATTATCTATAAGTTATTATTAAACAGCATTAGAGTATTGTGAAAAAGGTTTCGTAAAAAATAGTGGAGAGGGAGATAGTTTAAGTGAAACTAGGTAAAATTGATGGCAGGAACGAATAGGAATCGTGAAAATTTAACAAATGGTCCCATTATTATTTTAGTTGAACCGCAGCTTCCTGAAAACATTGGTATGGTCGCAAGGGCAATGGCAAATTTTGGGCTTTCTAAGCTTCGATTAGTCAATCCTCGAGAGATGTTTCCAAATGAAAAAGCTAGAGCTGCTGCGAGTAAAGCTGATCATGTCATTAATAATGCTGTGATTTTTAACACATTGCGTGATTCAATTGCAGATTTACACTATGTTTTTGCCACAACAGCACGTGAAAGATGTGGATTTAAAACTGTAAAAAGTGCTGTCGAAGCAGCAAGCGTATTACGTCAGCGTGAAAGTATCGGACATAAGACTGGGATTGTCTTTGGAAGAGAGAGATGGGGACTAGAAAATGATGAAATCAGCCTTGTTGATGAAATTATTACTTTTCCAGTTAATCCTGCTTTTGCGTCACTTAATATTGCGCAAGCGGTTCTTTTAATGTCTTACGAATGGATGAAAGCTGGTTTAGAGAATGTCAGCGATACGGCATTTCGTGCAGCAGAGATGGAACCTGCAAATAAAACAATATTCCATGGTTTTTTATCTCAGTTAGAAGAGGCTTTGAATATCCGTGGGTATTTTAGACCACCAGAACGTAAAGAAGTAATGCTTGCAAATTTGCGCTCTGTTTTTACGCGCGCTAACTTTAGTGAACCTGAGGTTCGTTTATTGCGAGGCATTATATCTTCTTTGGATCATTTTTCGCCACAATATCCACGGGGGAGTAGAGCACCGGAAGAGCGTGATCGTAAAAAAATTAAAAATAAGTGTGAAAACTAATGGATGAACGACCTGTTCTTTTTTTTGATAGCGGTATTGGTGGTTTAACAGTGTTCAGGGAAGCGCGTATTCTTATCCCCGACATGCAATTTATCTATGTTGCTGATGATGCAGGATTTCCTTATGGAAATTGGAAAGAAAATATTTTGAAAGAGCGTATTTTGAAGATTTTTACAAATCTTTTAACACGTTACAATCCAGCTTTATGTGTGATTGCTTGCAACACTGTTTCTACACTGATGATAGCAGATTTACGACAGAATTTTCCTCATGTCCCTTTTGTAGGAACGGTTCCTGCAATTAAATCAGCTGCTGAACAAACAAAATCTGGTTTTATTTCCGTATTAGCGACTCCTGGAACAGTTAAACGTGCTTATACAAATGAATTAATTAACTCTTTTGCTGGACAGTGTCATGTTCAGCTTGTGGGAAGTAAAAAGCTGGCTGGACTTGCTGAAGATTATTTACGGGGAAAATCTATCGATTCAGAAGAGTTAAGAAAAGAAATCTTGCCATGTTTTGTGGAAAAAAATGGACAATATACGGATGTTATTGTTTTAGCCTGCACACATTATCCTTTTTTGATTAATTTCTTTCGTGAACATGCTTTATGGTCCGTTGAGTGGATTGATCCGGCGAAAGCGATCGCCAAACATATCAGATCTTTATTACCATTGTCGGGAAAGATACACCATCAATATATAAAGAAATATCAAGATTTTGCGTTGTTGACATCAAAAAATATCACTTCTTTAACGGAGAATTTGTTTAAAGGATTTGGCTTAAAACTCATGAAAGGAGTTGACTTTGGGTTACGAGACCAATAATGATGATCTAGCTATTTTTTCAAGAAAATAGCATTAATTGACGTGTCCCGTGGATAACTTTGCATATTGATATGTTAAGGTATTCTGTCAGTCTTTAGTATTTAAAGGCAGAGGAGGGCGCGTTTCCTTGGGGTCTTAAGATCTCGTGTTTTATTTTATAAGGAAATGCGATGAGTAAACGCGAAACAACAAAGTATAAAATTGACCGTCGTATGGGAGAAAATATTTGGGGGCGTCCAAAATCTCCTGTCAATCGTCGTGATTATGGTCCAGGTCAGCATGGACAGCGTCGTAAAGGAAAACTTTCTGACTATGGGGTGCAGTTGCGCGCTAAACAGAAATTGAAAGGGTTTTATGGAGATATTTCAGAAAAACAATTTCATAAAACCTATGAAGAAGCTGCCCGTCGACGGGGCGATACTGGTGAAAATCTTATCGGTCTGTTAGAATCACGTTTGGATGCTGTTGTTTATCGTGCAAAATTCGTACCTACGATTTTTGCTTCTCGCCAATTTATCAATCACGGTCATGTTAATGTCAATGGGCGGCGCACAAACATTCAATCTTATCGTTGTAAACCAGGTGATGTTATTGAGGTTCGGGAAAAATCGAAACAACTTGTTTTAGTGTTAGAATCAGTGCAATTGGCAGAACGTGATGTCCCTGATTATATTGAAGCAGATCATAAACAGATGAAAGCAACCTTTACACGTATTCCTGCTTTTGCAGATGTTCCTTATGCTGTGCAAATGGAACCTAATCTGGTTGTTGAATTTTATTCTCGATAATTTTTCTGTAAGAGAAATTGTTTCTCTCTTCTATTATGATAACTTCAAAATATTGTGTTATTCTTACAATATTTGAAGTTAATAAGTTCTTTTTGTAAATGGTTCTATATTAAGTTTATTGCTATGTTTTATAGTCATAAATTTGTATAGTTCCATTTCTTTTTTGTGTATCTAATTTATAAATTCAAAAAACATAGATGTAAGCTTGCTTTAATATTTGTTTTTATCTTTGCAAAACGAGCCGTTTATTGTGCAGGATATGGTATTATGAATGATGTTTCAGTTGAATATCAGGCAATAGAAGAAAACAAAGGGAGAGATGATCCTTTAATAAGCGAAGCAGATAATTGTCATCCAATGTTTCGTGTTGCTCCTTCAAGCGTAGAATTTAATAAATTGCGCAAACGACTTTTACGTCATATGCGACAAGCTTTGGATGATTTTTCTATGCTCTCTACAGGGAAAAAATGGCTTGTTGCTTTATCGGGTGGAAAAGACTCTTATGGTTTATTAGCGCTTCTTTTAGACTTAAAGTGGCGAGGTCTTTTATCCGTTGAAATTCTAGCCTGTAATCTTGATCAAGGGCAACCAGGATTTCCTAAGCATATTCTTCCAGACTTTTTAAGTTCTTATAAAATTCCATATCGTATTGAATATCAGGATACTTATTCCATTGTTACAGATAAATTGGCAGAGTCGCAGACATATTGTTCACTTTGTTCTCGATTACGACGTGGTAATCTCTATCGTATTGCACGTGAAGAGGGATGTTCTGCATTAGTTTTAGGTCATCATCGTGATGATGTTTTAGAAACATTTTTTATGAATTTGTTTCACGGTGGCCGATTAGCTGCCATGCCTGGAAAACTTAAAAATGATGAAGGAGATCTTTTTGTATTACGTCCTCTTGTTTATGCTGCTGAGGAAGATATGGAAAAATTTTCTCAAGAAATGCAATTTCCAATTATTCCTTGTAATCTTTGCGGTAGTCAAGATGGATTACAACGTAATGCAATGAAAGAAATGCTGAAAAATATAGAAAGACAAATGCCAGGACGTAAAGATACGATGATTCGCGCTTTAACAAATGTACGCCCAAGTCATTTGCTTGATAAGAAATTCTTTGATTTTAAAACGTGTTAATAAAAATTAGATATTTTAAAAATAAGTTTAAAGAGTTTAAGATAAGAGACTTATTTATAATGATAATTTATTTTTTTCATTTAAATATCGTCAGATTGTTTTGTTTCAAATTCTCTTATATTGCAACCATAAAAAACATCCGTTTGCATATCACAAAGGAAGTTCTTGTGTGCATAAAACACTCTTGAAAAAAGTTTCCTTTCACTAACCAATGACTGTCGTAATATGAAAAATGGGAAAATAGTACGGTTGTCGATTTGCTCTTTTGTTAATTAAAAATGGTGAGCCTTGTGGATTTTATTCTTTTGCGCCGCCGTCACCGCCATTTAAAGCTCATTTTAAGGCATTAAATTAAGAGAATATATAACTGCTTGGTATTTTGGGAGTGTATAGCAAACATTCAGAGTAAGGATTGCTCATAAATTCTCATGAAGTAAGTCACATGATCGGTTCTTGTTATGAAAAGTCGCTTTTTTATAAACTAATGCTGATAGAAATCTTCATCATTGAGGACAGGGAAGGAGTTAAATTTTTAAACGGCTATACCATAAAGGTCATAGGCATCCGATTGTTCGATTTTAACGGTGACAAATTCACCAACACGCAGTGGGCGTCGTGATGATATATGGACAACACCATCTATTTCTGGAGCATCGTACTGACTACGTCCTTTGGCAACTTTTCCTTGACTTTCATCGATAAGCACTCGGAGTCTTTTTCCAATTTTTTTCTTTAAAAGATGTGTAGAAATTTGTTGTTGTTTTGCCATAAAACGATGCCAGCGGTTTTCTTTCACCTCTTCAGGAATATTTTCTAATCCCAAATCATTTGCGGCAGCTCCTTTTACTTCTTCATATTTAAAGCACCCCGCGCGTTCAATTTTTGCTTCTTCTAGCCATTCTAGAAGTATATTAAAATCTTCATTCGTTTCACCAGGAAAACCAACGATAAATGTTGATCGCAAAGTAAGATCTGGACATATTTTCCGCCATTTTTCAATTCTACGGTTTGTTTTTTCCATAAGTGCGGGACGCTTCATGTGACGCAAAACAGTTGGTGATGCATGCTGAAAAGGTATATCCAGATAAGGAAGAATTTTTTTTGCAGCCATAAGTTCGATAACTTCATCAACATGGGGATAAGGATAAACGTAATGCATACGTACCCAAATACCCATATCGCCTAGTTCGCGACAAAGATCAAAGAATTTAGTTTTGATTGTACGATCTTTCCAAGAATTTTCGAGATATTTAAGATCAACACCATAAGCACTCGTATCCTGTGAAATAACCAAAAGTTCTTTTACACCCGCTTGCACGAGTTTTTCAGCTTCACGAAGAACATCGCTGATGGGACGTGAAGTGAGATCACCACGCAGTGTAGGGATGATACAAAAACTACACCGATTAGAGCATCCTTCAGAAATCTTTAAGTAGGCGTAATGGCGAGGTGTTAAACGAATACCTTGGGGAGGAACTAAATCAAGAAAAGGATCATGAACAGGAGGAATTGCTGTATGAACAGCTTCTATAACGCTTTCATAAGCTTGCGGTTTTGTAATAGCCAATACATTAGGATATGTTTGGCGAATAGCATCAGGATCAGCACCAAGACACCCTGTTACAATAACTTTTCCATTTTTTTTAAGAGCTTCATCAATATTGGCTAACGATTCTCTCCTTGCCGAGTCAAGAAAACCACAGGTATTCACAATAACGACATCAGCTCCTTGATGTTGACGTGAAATCTCATACCCTTCAGAGCGAAGGCGTGTAATAATTCGCTCAGAATCTACGAGTGCTTTTGGGCATCCGAGGGAGACAAAACTAATACGAGGTGCTACCATGATGATCCTACAATTACTATGAATGATTGAGTTACGCTTTTATTAATTTAAAAATAATGTTCTTTGTTTTTATACCTATGCAATACAATCTGTTACAAAGTTATTTGATTTTTTTCTACAAAATTTTATGTGTTTATATGCATGCATACAATTTTGTCTTATTATATCGTAAAATTCCGTTATTGAGGATGATGATATAAGAAAGCTTCCTTCAAAGCATTTAAGTTCTTTTCAAAGTACGTGGTGAATATTTTAAAACTTACTTGTCAAGCCTTGCATTAAGTGAAGAACATGGAGGGAAGGGAAAATTAAACCCGCTCGATAAGGATCTGGATTGTTTATAAACCGAATTGGGGGCATCCTTTGGCTGTGGAGAAGAAGTCAATTGCGTGTGGCACAATAAAAAAATACTCAACAGCTTCTTACTGCGATATCTATCGCGTACTATAAGGTTTATTTTTTAATATTTGCGAATAAGTCCGGTAAGTTTTCCTTGTATTTCTATACGCTCGGATTCGTATGTCCGTACTTCATAATGAGGATTTGCGGCTTCTAATGCAATAGAAGCTCCTTTGCGTCGATAACGTTTTAATGTGGCTTCTTTTTTATCAATAAACGCAACAATAATTTCACCAGTTATTGCTGTATTTTGACGTTTCACAATGATCGTATCTTTATCAAGGATACCAGCCTCCATCATAGAATCATCTTTAACTTCTAATGCGTAGTGCTCACCTGTATTAACCATATCAAGTGGAAGAGAAAGGCTGTTTATTTGTTGCAGTATAGCAGAGGCGGGTACGCTCGCAGAAATACGTCCCATAATAGGAATGGTGATATTTTTTTTTTCTTCTTCATCAAAGGGACTCAAGCTTTTTGATATTTCCCTTTTCTTTCTTTCTATCATACTGGGAGAAATTTTACGTGCTAAAGAAAGGTTAAATGTTATTTTCTCAGGAAGTCGAATCACCTCCACAGCACGAGCACGATTGGGCAAGCGACGTATAAAACCTCGTTGTTCTAAGGCTATAATGAGCTTATGAATACCAGACTTTGAAGAAAGTTCTAATGCATTTTTCATTTCTTCAAAAGAAGGAGGAACACCAGTTTCTTTTATATGGTTATGAATAAACAAGAGTAGCTCATACTGTTTACATGTTAGCATTCAATATTCCAATCAAAATAATAAAAATTAGTAAAGTAAAAATACATGTATATATAACACTTTTACAATTTTTATCGCCAAATCAAAATTATTTTCTTTGTTTTTGATCTTATCGTTTAATAAAGCAATATTTTTATTTATAGATATATTTAAATTATTATTTATATAGCTATATAGCTACATTAATATTAAATAATGTATAAAATACTTTATAGTTCTGACTGAATTATATAACACCAAATTTTATGACCAGTATTATCCTTTTCTTCTAAAAATATATCTACATGTTTTGTAATTTCTGATATAAAAAAGTTAAATAGAAGGCATTCTATATATTTAGAACTCTCTATGGGTATTTAAAATCATTTTACATACTGCATATTATTTCTGCTTTTTTATTCTTAGTAAAATTATCTACAGCTCTAATAGTGAGCACAATTTATAGTCATTCGGGATATTTTCAATGAGACTAAATTTTGCTTCATATCTACTTTATTCTATAGGATAAATTGGCTTTCGTTATATATTCATTATACATGAATAAAAATCATACTCTCAAAGCCATTGTTGCTCATTGTCCCATTTTCAAGTCTAACGTGTCAACCGCTATATACTATTTTCATGAACCCTAATGTTGCGATAATTTTTGATTGTTGAAAGGAGGCATAAAAGGTATTTTCATTTCTTTTTTATAGTTTTATTCTCTCGCTTATATCGGTCAAGAAAATGCTTTTTATTGTTTCAATATAAAAAAGATTTGAAATGAGAAAAACTTACAGTATTTGAGAATTTTCACTCAAGTAAAAAATAATAAATTATTATAAATCAATATATTATCTTATAAAGCTGTATTCATATTTGAAAATTAAACACTAAAATATAAAGATATAAAAATAATATTATAATAAAAAGTATTTTTTCTTCTCTACCCATTATGCTCAACAACCCATGTGAGGGGAAGGGGGTATTGCTCATAATTTTAACGCTTCGAATCTATGCAATATTTTGCAGTGAAATTTTTCCTTTATTGAAACTTCAAAAAGAAGATTAAAGAGTACTTATACAATGATGAAGTAAAGGGGCGAAAACGGAAAATTATTGATAACTGAAGAAAATAATAATATTTTTTCCAAAAGGTGTTGACCAAATGGAAAGTCAACCGTATGTTCCCTTCACTTTCTGCAAACTAGATAGTATGCAAACTAGATAGCTTGTGTGAGAGCGCGTAGCTCAGTTGGTAGAGCAACTGACTTTTAATCAGTAGGTCCAGGGTTCGAATCCCTGCGCGCTCACCAAATTTAAGTAATATCAATAGGCTATAAAAAATTTAAGAATCTTTTTTGTTTTGATTCTTTTTGAAGTTTTTATCGATTCTATAGTCTGTCATTTTCTATCAGCTGTTTTGGAATAGAGCGGTGCTATGCTGTCTCCATTTTCAACAAACTTACGGATAGGGTTGTACCTGCGTTGGCAGCACATGCGGTTTCTAATTTTCTCAATCCATAGGTGGTTTTTTAATACCCACTGCATTACATGATTCGCAAAACAGTTGCTAAAATCACCACTTATTCACACTTATATTATGAAATGAATTTTCTATAAGATGTTGATTTATTTAACTTTTAATCTTTTTAACATCTACTATAGTACATTTATTTTGTATGAAAACCATAAAAAGGTTAACAATACGTTAATTTCTTGATAAAAGGGGCCAATTCAAGAGTGGTATATACGCGAGGGGAATCATTTAAAAACGTAAATTCTTCCGTTGCGTACAAAAAGCGTGACGTGGTTTTTACAGTAGTACTTAACAGAAATAAGTGGACTGAATAGATGCCTTCAAATAGAAAAAAGAAATTTACTTTTATGATTAAACCAACACTTCAATTGTTTTCTATGATCGTCATTTCTCAGTCACTGGTATCTTGTTGCGCAAGCCAAACTATGAATTTTTCAATAAAAGATTCCTATCATAATAAACCAATTAACGTAAACACTTCTGTACTACCTCAACAAGTATCCAATAAGAAGAATCAATCGGAAGAAAAAAAGCGTGGACGAGCGATTGTTGGTAAACCTTATCAAATAAAAGGAAAGTGGTATTATCCTCAAAGTGATCCAACTTATAAACGTGTTGGCGAAGCATCATGGTATGGTTCAGATTTTCATGGACGTTTAACTGCCAACGGTGAAATTTATGACATGAATCTTTTGACTGCTGCTCATCCTACAATGCCTTTACCTAGCTATGCTCGTGTTACTAATTTGAAAAATGGGTCTTCAATCGTTGTTAGAGTGAATGATCGCGGACCTTTTATGAAAGACAGAATCATTGATTTATCAAGGCAAGCTGCGGCAATATTGGGGTATGTAGATAGGGGGGTTGCAGATGTTAAAGTAGAATATATTGCTGAAGCACCTGTTGGCTATTATGATGCTGCATATTTAATGTCCTCTTATACTCCTGGAAATGCTGCCCCATATTCATTAGCGTCGGAAAATGTTGCGAAAAAAAGAGAAACTGTTTTGTTAAAAGAGCAGCGCAATACAAGGAACAAAAAAGAATTAGCTAAAGCAGCTGCTGTTGAACAAGAACAACGTAATAAAACTGTTGCAGTTAAATTGCCAGAAATTGGTCCTATCATGGTTGATAAGCCGATACCATTCGATCAAGTTGCTTCTATAAATAAGCTAAACAAAAAAACAAAGGTTAATTGGCTACAACTGTTTTAAGAAAAAATGCATTGATTTTTTATCTATATAATTTTCTAGTAAAAAAGGTAAGAAATTACGGATTTAGTGTAGGATTTTTATCTTAAAGCGCTTTGTCCTTTTCAAAAAGCGTGGTTGGGTTCTATTATTATAAATTCAGTACGGCCTTTCCACTCCATTGCTGGTCTATTCGTCGTTTTATGATATTGCTTGCTTAATAAAGCGTGTACTTTTCTTGCTGTAATAGCTTTTGCTAGACGAAGGTAAATTATTGTGTCAGTCTGTTTGTGTAATCTCTAAAACAACTTGTACTCTCGATTTGAGAGGAATAAAAAGCTTAACAAGTAAAAAAATATTTTCTTTTGATTCGGCCTTGCATCTTTCTAAAGTATCTACGGTAATATCTTATGAAAAGATTATGCATTATCTCATGCTTTTGTTTATCATGTTCTTTAATGGAGTAAGTTCCCTCACGAAAAACAGAGCATCTCAAACAAAATACACTTACATTGCCAATTCATGGACTTATTTAAAAGAGACATACTTTAACACGCTACAAGCCTATTTTGCGACAGCGCCTGTGAATGGTATAACTGTTAACGCCTTTAGACATCAGCATCTTTACTCTTATGAAGATATAAATCGACACCATCATACACTTTGCAAGCCCCCAATGTTTTGTGCGATAATTCTTAACACTTGAAAGGTTTATAAGAAGTATTTTTACTCTCTTTTTTAATAATTTTTATCCATATACGAACCCTACTTATGACCCGTAAGTAAGCGATTTTTAATGAATTCAATATGAGAAGAGGGGATGAGAGAATCTTACAGTATTTTGAGTTAGCTTCAATTTTAAAATGATAATTTATCATAACAAATCAAAATACTATCAATAAAAATAGGAAAAAATCTTTTGTCTCTCATACATTTAAAATGTTAAATTGAACCTACATGGAAGATAAAAAACGTGTCATATTATTTTTTCTAAAGCTAAATGAAAATAAAATCTTTTTATGAGTTGTAAATAATTCCTCAATTTTCAGAAATCAAAAAGTTTTTTCCTATATAAGATTCTTTATGTTGATCTTTGGGATGGGAGGAGCAGCTATGTATACAGCATTAAGGATCTTATTGATATTATGGGGAGTATTGGCATTTGATACGTGGGGGAGAGCACAAGATTTTCAAACTCCCGCATCACAACTGTTATTACTCGATGATGATACAGAGACAATACTTTATGAAAAACAAAGTGATATTCCTTTTTTTCCTGCTTCATTAGTAAAATTGATGACAGCAGAAGTTGTATTTCATCAATTAAAAAAAGGATTATTAAAAAGTACGCAGAAATTCAAGGTCAGTGAAAATGCTTGGCGCAAAGGTGGAGCACCTTCCGGTACAACCACTATGTTTGCAAAGATAAAGACAGAAATCAGTGTTTCTGATCTTTTACGTGGTTTAATTATTGTGAATGGAAATGATGCTGCTATTATTCTTGCTGAAGGAATATCAGGACATGAAGATCATTTTGTAAAACTGATGAATCAGCGCGCAAAAATAATCGGATTATCTCAGAGTCATTTTGTTAATGCTACAGGGCTACCCGAAGAGGGACAATTTGTAACTGTACGTGATATGATTATATTAGCACGTCATATTGTTCAGGAATATCCGGATTATTATGCACTTTATTGTGAGCCTCATTTTACATGGAATAATATTTTTCAACGTAATAAAAACCCTCTTATTTCTAAGGAAATTGGTGTAGAAGGATTTGGTTTTGGCTACAGTGAAAAAGAAGGTTTTTCAATGGTTGCCACCATTTCTAAAAATCATCGACGTCTTTTTTTAGCAATCAATGGTTTGCAAGATGGTAAAAAATATACAAAAGAAATAGAACGCATTCTTCAATGGGGGATGACGGCATTTGATCTCAAAACAATTTTCACAAAAGAAGAAACGGTTGGTCGTGCTTCTGTTTACGGTGGTAAGAAAAATTTTGTTCCACTCATTGTTAAAACACCAATAAGTTTTATGCTTTCGAATGAAAAAAAAGTAAATGTTAAAGCAAAAATTAAATATCATGGTCCATTGAAAGCCCCCATCGTTTCTGGGCAATCAGTTGGTGTTATTCAAATTTTAGAAGATAAAAAGATTCTTCTGGAAAAACCAGTTTTTGCCGGAATGAATATTCAGGAAGGAAGTTTCTTTGCAAAAGTAAAAAATGCATTCTATGAAATAACAATTGGATGGTTACGGAAATATTTGTAGTTACGCGCTAATAAGGTTAAGGTCATACGTGTCAGGTTATTTTATTACATTCGAAGGAGGGGAGGGGGTAGGAAAAACGGTGCAGATTTCTTTACTTGCTGAGTTTCTCTCTCACCAAGGTTATGATGTTGTTACAACACGAGAACCAGGAGGAACGCCAGGAGCAGAAGCAATCCGGCATATTTTGTTGTCGGGGCAGGCGCAACAGTATGGACCGTTGATTGAAGCTGTTTTGTTTACAGCTGCACGCGCTGACCATTTTCATGAAGTTATTGCACCTTCTTTGCAAAAAGGTAAAATCGTTTTATGTGACCGCTTTATTGATTCTACACGCGTTTATCAAGGACTCAATAATAGAGTCAGTTCTTCTCTTCTTTCTGTTTTAGAGTGTATTGCGCTCAATGGTATTTTGCCTCATTTAACATTTTTATTAGATATGCCAGCAATGTGTGGTATGAAGCGTGCAAATTTACGAAGAAAAAAAACAGAAGAAATTGATTATTTTGAAAAAGATCAGTTGGAAATTCAAGAACAAAGACGTCAGGCTTTTCTTCAATTGGCCAAACAAGAACCCCATAGATTTCGAGTCATTGATGCCACTGGCTCAGTGGAAGCTATTGCTCATCAAATAAAAAATATTTGTCATCAGGTATTGTTGGATCAGCTTTCATGAGTAATTTAAATACCTTACGCCAATATGATGATATTGATACAATTTTATCACCATCCCAGAACAATGTTATCTTTGGTCATGAGGATGTGCGTCATTTTTTGACACAAATGCTTAAAGAAGAGCGTTTGCATCATGCATTATTATTTGAAGGAGAATACGGGATTGGAAAGGCTACATTAGCCTTTCATCTTGCTTGGAACATTTTAAGTTTTCAACAGAGTTCTTTCTTCAAACCCGATCCTTATTCTACCCCATGGCGCCAAATTACACAAGGAAGTCACCCTGGTCTTTTGTATATTTCACGTCGATTTGATGTGAAAACGCAAAAGTTTAAAACAGGAATACTCGTTGATGATATCCGTGATATTATGCATTTTTTAAGTCGAACATCGCAAGATAATGGATGGCGTATTGTTATTATTGATTCTGCAGATGATATGAATAGAAATGCAGCAAATGCAATTCTCAAAATACTTGAAGAACCACCTACAAAAACGTTATTTGTTATTATCGCACATTCTTCAGGAAAATTGCTTCCAACAATCCATTCACGGTGTCAAAAAATTTCTTTTCGTCCGTTGAATAACGATGAAATGAAAAAAGTTATTATACATATTTTCGCCGATCAGGATTTACCTGATGAAAAAACAATTGAAATGATTATTAAAAAATCTAAAGGAAGTCCTCGAAAAGCCGCTTTACTTATTTGCCATGGCGGTCTTGAAATTATTAAAACAATTGATGCTCTCCTAGAGAAACCTGTTTGTAACGCAACAATTGTACATACTCTTGCACAAACATTTTCATCTGCTTCTTCTACATTCCAATTTCAACAATTTTGTGATGAAATTCTTAATAAAATTCAAAAAAAAGCTATCATGCTCGTTGAAAAGGGAGACTTATTTCTCTCAAAAAAATATGCGGAAAAATGGCAGGAGATTCATCAAGAAATAGAGGAAATACAACTGTTTAATCTCGATAAAAAGCAGTTTGTTATTAACTTACTTTTTAAAGTTCATAAGATCATTCATGAGAATTAGTTTTTCCGTGACAATGCGATGAACAAGCGTTATGTCATTATATCTTCTATTTATAGCGTTTTACAACGAGTATGACATGCGTGACACATATTACATAACAACTCCCATTTTTTATCCTAATGCTGCTCCACATATTGGACATGCTTATAGTGCCATTACAAGCGATGTTTTAGCCCGCTTTCAACGGTTAAACGGAAAAAATGTATTTTTTCTTTCTGGTACAGATGAGCATGGTCTCAAGATGCAACAAACCGCAGCTGCATTAGGCATGACACCTCAGCAACTTGCAGATCGTAATAGTGCGGTGTTTCAAAAAATGCTTGCAGTATTAAATTGTTCTAATGATGATTTTATCCGTACGACAGAAGAACGCCATTATCAAGCTTGTCAAGAAATTTGGAAAAAGATGGAAGCAAATGGCGATATTTATCTCGGTCGTTATACGGGGTGGTATTCGGTTCGCCAAGAAGCGTATTATGAAGAGAAAGATACAGAAGTTGGAGCAGACAACATCCGTCGCGAGAAGGAATTAGGCTCTCCAGTTGAATGGAATGAAGAAGAAAGTTATTTTTTTAGACTTTCTGGTTATGAAAAGGCTCTTCTTGAATATTATGAAAAATATCCTGATTTTATTTTGCCACTTGAGCGGCGTAATGAAATTATAAGTTTTATCAAATCGGGATTAAAAGATATCTCTATTTCACGCACAAGTTTTAACTGGGGAATTGCTGTTCCTGAGAATCCAAAGCACGTGATGTATGTCTGGGTTGATGCGCTTACAAATTATCTATCAGCAATAGGTTTTTTCAATGAAAATTCAAAAAAACGTGATTTTTGGCCTGCAAATACGCATATTATTGGTAAGGATATTATTCGTTTTCATGCAGTCTATTGGCCGGCATTTTTAATGTCTGCTGGAATTGAATTGCCTAAAAATATTTTTGCACATGGTTTTTTACTTAATCGTGGTGCAAAAATGTCAAAATCTATTGGAAATGTCGTTGATCCTTTTGAAATGGTTGATCATTATGGTCTTGATCAGGTCCGTTATTTTCTTCTCCGTGAAGTGCCATTCGGACAAGATGGTAGTTATAGTCATGAAAGCCTTGTGAACCGTATTAATGCTGATCTTGCTAACGATCTTGGTAATTTAGCACAGCGCTGTTTGTCTATGATTGCCAAAAATTGTAATGCACAAGTCCCGAAACCAGCTTTATTTTTAGCTCAAGATAAACAGCTTTTAGAACAATCTCTTCAAGTACTTGAAACTGTACACCAAGCTATGTCTTCTTATAGTATGCATTTAGCACTTTCAGCTATTTTTTCAATTGTAGCAGATGCCAATCGCTATTTTGCCAACGAACAACCTTGGAGTTTACGTAAAAACGATCGAGAACGATTTTCTACAGTTCTTTATATAACTGTAGAAATCTTGCGGAGAATAGGAATTATGCTTTTGCCTTTCATACCCCAATCAGCAACGAAACTTCTTGATAGCCTTGCGGTTGCTGAAGATGATCGGTTATTGTATCATATAAGTCATTCAAAAATTCAAGAAGGGCTTGATCTTCCACCACCAGAACCAATTTTTCCTCGTTATATCTTGAAGAAAGAAGACACTCATCATGTTGATTGATACACATTGTCATCTTGATTTTGAAGACTTTTCACAAGATTTGGATAATGTTATCCAACGGGCTTTAGATGCTGACGTTAAACGTATGATAACAATTTCAACCCATGTTCATAAGTTAGATAAACTGTTAGCCATTGCGCAAAGCTATGATCAAGTCTTTTGTTCCGTTGGAACACACCCCAATCACGCGCATGAAGAACAAAATATTACAGCGGAAGAGCTTATACAGCTCTCGAATCATCCTAAAATTGTTGCGTTTGGGGAAGGGGGCCTTGATTATCATTATGATTACTCTACACCAGAAGAGCAAAAGAAAGTTTTTCAAGAACATATCATTGCTTCTCGAGAAACACAGATTCCTCTTGTTATACATTCACGCAATGCCGATATCGATATGGAGAAAATATTACGTGAACAGATAAAAGAAGGAGCTTTTCCCTTTATCCTTCATTGTTATTCGTCTGGAATGCAACTTGCTCGTGCTGGAATTGAACTTGGTGGTTATATTTCTTTTTCGGGTATTCTTACTTTTAAAAACGCACTTGAAATCCGTGAAATAGCAAAAATTGTGCCCCATGAGCATTTGTTAGTGGAAACAGATGCTCCATTTTTAGCACCTAGTCCCCATCGGGGCAAAACAAATGAACCATCTTTTGTATGTTATACAGCAGCTGTTTTGGCTGAAACAATTGGCTTAAGCATTGAAGAAACAGCTCAAATAACAACGCGTAATGCTTTTCGTTTATTTAGCAAAATGAAATAAGGCAAAAGATATGTGTGATCAATACCGATTTACAATATTAGGTTGTGGTCCTTCTCCAGGAGTGCCAAGACCTAATGGTGATTGGGGAACATGTGATCCGAATAACCCTAAAAATAAACGCTACAGAAGTTCTTTATTAGTTGAACGTATTAAACCTTCAGGAGGCAAAACAACGATCGTTATTGATACAGGTCCAGATTTTCGCTCACAAATGATCGATGCGCGTGTAAGCCATCTTGATGCTGCTCTTTACACGCATTCTCATGCAGACCATATCCACGGTATTGATGATTTACGCAGCTATGCACTTGCACAAAAATGTTTAATAGATATCTATGCCGACAGATTTACACTAGAGCATCTCAAAAGTGCTTTCGGATATTGTTTTCAAACTCCAAAAGATTCATCTTATTCTCCCATTTTAAAAGAGCATCTTATCAATGAAGATAGCCAATTTATTATTCAGGGGCAGGGCGGAGAAATAAGCGTCAATACACATTTACAACACCACGGAAACATTCATTCCTTAGGTTTTCGGATTGGGAACGTTGCCTATTGTACGGATGTTAGTGAATTTCCTGAAAAAACATTATCCAAATTAATGGGTTTGGATGTTCTCATCATCGAAGCCCTTCAATTTAAATCTCACCCAAGTCATTTTTCTGTTGATCAAGCATTACAATGGATAAAATATTTAAAGCCAAAACAAGCAATACTCACACATATGGATAGATCGCTGGATTATAATGCAGTCGTAAATTACGTTCCATCCTATGTAAAACCTGCGTATCAGGGCCTTACTTTCGAAACAACTGCATAAGCTTATTCATACAATATTTTACGTTAAATAAAGTTTTTTGAAGATTATCCTTTATTTTGTTTTATTTTTGACATAAATATCACTTTTTTATGTTTAAAATGAGGTTTTTATGTATAAGAATTTTAAGCGGGGTGTATGTATTGCCGTTTTAGCAGTTTCCTTGACAGCATGTGGGGGGCGTTTAGAAAAAAATATTGCAACGACAACATTACATGATGGATCAATGAGTTGCACCGATATTCAACGGGAGTTTTTTGCTAATAAACGACAGATTAATGATACAATTAGAGAGCGTTCTACAGCAAGAAATAAAAATGTAGCTTTAGCAGCGGCAGGTGTTGTATTTTTACCTGCTCTGTTTTTTATGGATCCTAAATCCAGTGAAAGCAATGAAATTTCGGCTTTAAATAATCGTAATGCTGTTTTGAGTGATCTTGCACGTATGAAACGTTGTAAAATAGTACAGTAATTTTTCTTATTTATCATATGTAATTTCATTTTTTGGTCTTTAAGGAATATACCTTAAAGACCAAATCGAAATTAATGGATTTGGATGTTCTCATCATTGAAGCTCTACTCACACATAATTACAATGTGGTCGTAAATTACGTCCCATCCTATGTAAAACCTGCATATCAAGGTCTTACTTTTTAAACAGATGCGTGAACTTATTAACGAAATATATTTTTGTTGATAGTATATTTGTTAAAATTTTAATCTTACTTTTGCTCTATTTAAATCTCATTAAAAACATTTTGTGTTAAAAGTGAGGTTTTTATGTATAAAGAAAATTTTAAATGGGGTGTATGTATTGTCGTTTTAGCGTTTTTTTTGACAGCATGTGGGGGGCGTTTAGAAAAAAATATTCCAGTTACCACATTACATGATGGAACAATGAGTTGTTCTGATATTCAACGGGAATTTTTTGCTAATAAGCGCCAAATCGATGCTACAATTAGAGAGCGTTATAAAGCAAGAAATAAAAATGCGGCTTTAGCAGCAACAAGTCTTGTATTTCTTCCTGCTTTGTTTTTTATAGATCCTAAATCCAGTGAAAGTAATGAAATTTCTGCTTTAAATAACCGTAATGCTGTTTTGAGTGATCTTGCACGTACGAAACGTTGTCAAATAGCACAATAATTTTTCTTAGTTTTATTATACGTAATTTCATTATCACTATCACTATTTTTGGTCTTTAAGGAATGTACTTTAAAGACCAAATTTTATTTTAAAAGTAAATTGTATGATATAAATATGATGATGTTTTAAAGGAGGGTTTTCTTTTTGGATAAAGGATTTATCTTCTGCATCATATTATCGCATAATATATATTATGGAACTTTATGGAGAAGTATAGCTAGCATCAGCGTTTTGAGGAACGAAGTTTTAAAATGAGCTACTTAAGTTAGCTAAGATCGAAAATCGAGCCTGTTATTCTGGCTCGAAAATTTCAATCACAATGTTTTTTTATTTTTTACTCTTTTAAAAAAAATAATTACAATTTGTAGTACTATAAAAGCTAAAAACAATATTCCATGAAATAATGGTACAAATGGCTGATAAATAAAATCGGAATAATATATTGTTATTGCTTCAATCAATGCTGCAATACACCACACAATGATACCCCATAGTGAATACATCCAAAGTCCAACTAAGGCAATAGGATAGAGAATAGCCAATATAGCTGATGCAAATTGCCACTGCCAAGGCATAAGATCAAAACGCCATAGAATACCTGGAAAAACACCAACAAGGCGTATCCAATAACAAATACCTAGAACTAAGCAAATAAGTGCCAAAAACCGTAAGTAACAGTTATAGATTAAATTGATTTTTGAAATCTGTTTGTGAGAATTATTTTTCACAATAATAACTCTTGTTCAACAGGTTGGAAGTAAGAATCTACCATTTCATCTGTCACATTTGAAAGTTTATCTGGTTGCCATTGAGGTCTTTTATCCTTATCGATTAACATAGCACGTATACCTTCATAAAAATCATGTGAATGAATCATATGATACGCTATGCGGTTTTCAATTTTCATACAATCTTCCAACGTTTGAGATGAATTTTGTTTCATTTGTTTCCAGATAACTTTTAAACTTGTCGGAGAACGTGACTGCAAAATATCATAACATTCTTTAGCAAATAAAACATCTTCATTGCTTTTTTTATGTAGCAACTCGAGACATTCTTCTAAGGTATGGGCACTAAAACAAGTGTTAATAATACAACGTATTTCATGACTTGTTTCATAGTCTTTTGTAATTGTTCGCTCGTTTAAAGCTAAAGTAGGATCTCCTTGCTCAATAACAGCTTTTCTAATCATATCGAATTCAGTTTCAGCAACGGCGTGTGTTGCTAATCCTAAATTTAAGCAATCTCCCCACTTTATACGTGCGCCCGTTAATGCAAGATAGATACCAAAATGATTGGGAAGAGATGGTAAAAAAAAACTTGCACCTACATCTGGGAAAAATCCAATCGCACCTTCTGGCATAGCAAAAACTGTATTTTCTGTAACAATTCGATGCGAGCCATAGAGAGAAATACCTACCCCTCCTCCCATCCAAATACCGTTTAAGAAAGAAATGTAGGGCTTTGAAAAATGTTTGATATAAGCATTTAAACTATATTCATTTCTAAAGTATTGACAAGCAGCAGCACTTTTCCCCATATGATAGATTTCTACAACATCTCCACCAGCACAAAAAGCACGCCCTTCCCCTTCAATTAAGACACAAGAAACATTATCATCTGTTTCCCATGTTCTGAGAGCTTTTTTTAAAGCTGAAACCATTCGTTGATTAAGAGCGTTTAATGCTGAAGGACGTGTGAGCTTTATAATACCAGCACGCCCTTCTTTCGTAAAAGAAATATCATCATCTGCTCCAAAATTAATTCGCATCTCACACCCTTCTTAAAACAATTATTTCATTGTTTTTTTTATACTTTTTTCCCCAAGTTTAGGAAATATTTGCATGATTGCGCCAATACAATATATATAAATTCCTGTTACCGAAATTCCTATTTTAACCCAATAGGGAGCCTCTAGTTGATAAAAGAAGGCAGAAACACCAAAAAAACACCATAAGAGAAAAATGGGAAAATTAATTCTACGTAAACGAAGGACTCTTACTGGATGAATAAAATAAATTGGCAAAAAAGATATAATCGCCGATAGAACAATAATGATAAAAGTAATCCACTCTCCTGGTCTGACTACAAAAAGCGTAAAAATCATCATATTCCAAACAACAGGAAATCCTTTAAAAAAGTTTTCTTTGGTTTTCATACTAGTATCTGCATAATAAATAGCAGATGAAATAACAATAATTGCACTCAATGAAAATGATAACCCTATCCCCATGAAACCACTTTGATAGAGTGCAAAGGCAGGAATTAAGACATAAGTCACGTAATCAATAATATTATCTAACAGCTCTCCAGACCATGTTGGAAGAACGTACTTAACATCAAGTTTGCGTGCAATTGGTCCATCTATACCATCAACGAGAAGAGCAAGCCCAAGCCAACAGAACATAGCTGTCCATTCTTTTTGAGAGGCTGATATAAGAGAAAGAAACGCTAAAAATGATCCCGAAGCTGTTAGTAAATGAACGGAAAAGGCCTTTGCTTGTGGCATTGTTACTTTTTTATGGCGTAATAATTTAGCATTTGTTTTGATTTTCTTTGTTAATTTACGTTTCAAGGTTTTCTTATCCTCGTTTTTAAAGTCTTCAACCATCTATCAATACGCCATTTTTTAACGATGATATAACTCAGCATTTAAAAAAATCATAAAAAGGTTACTTTTTTATATCGCATTATTTATTACATACTATAATAATAGAAGAGCTTCATATAATAAAAAGAGAGAGATCATTTGGAAATGTTAAAATATTTTCTCAATGAATAAAGGTTCAAATCGTTGTGATATTTGAAAAGGAAGAGCATAAAGATATTGCTGTTATTGGTGCAGGTCCTGTCGGAATGTTAGCCGCGCTGAGTCTTGCACAGAAGGGGCTTTCTGTTTTTCTTGTTGGGCCCCCTGCTCATACAGATGAGTTACGGACAACGGCTCTTATGATGCCTGCAATACGCATGCTTCAAAAACTCAATATTTGGGATAATCTTCAAAAACATGCAGCTGCTTTATCGTCCATGAGAATTATAGATATAACTTCTAGAATTGTGCATGCTCCTACGGTGCATTTTTCTTCTACTGAAATTGGCGAAAAAGCTTTTGGCTATAATATACCTAATGTAAAATTGAACAGTGCTTTAGTCGACGCTGTTACACATACGCCCAATATTACAAAATTTGTTTCTGCAGCCAAATCTGTTCATCACACAAAAAACCATGTATGCATTACTCTTGCTGATCATAGAATTATTCAAGCACCACTTGTTGTTGCAGCTGATGGACGTCACTCTCTTACACGTGCCGCAGCAGGGATAAGTGTGAAACAGTGGAATTATCCACAAAAAGCACTTGTTCTCAACTTTTCTCATGAGTTTTCTCATCAAAATACATCAACTGAATTTCATACAGAACACGGTCCATTTACACAGGTCCCACTACCAGGACGAAGATCTAGTCTTGTATGGGTTGTTCATCCTTCCCGCGCTGAGGAATTATTAAATATAGAACCAAAAACAATTGCAAAAATGATCGAAAACCAAATGCAATCAATGCTTGGAAAGCTAAGCTTAGAAACATCAATTCAAGCATGGCCGCTTTTCGGACTTCTTTCTCATCATTTTGCTGCTAATCGAACAATTTTAGTGGGTGAAGCCGCTCATGTTTTTCCCCCTATTGGGGCACAGGGATTGAATTTAGGATTCCGTGATGTCCAAACTTTAATTGATATTTTACCCAATAAAATATCCAATTCTAACTCTGAAATGATTGTTGCACATTATAACAAATGCCGCAAACCAGATATATTAATCCGAAGTGGAGCTGTTCATACACTGAACTCTGCTCTACTTTCTCATATGTTGCCTGTTCATATCATACGAAGCATTGGGCTTGGTTTGTTGCATAGTTTCCCACCATTACGTAATTTATTTATGCGCGAAGGAATGTATCCCGGTTATGGATTCAAGGAAATTATGCAAATATTTCCAACAAAATCATCAAAACAGCTCTACTAAGCAATAATGGATAATAACGTAAAATAATAAAATTGCATTTTGAATCATATCTATTACTAATATAAAAAATATTTTTGTTCTTTCTAAGAAGTAACAATTTATATTAAAATAATTAATTATATTTATTTGATTTATTTATAATAATAACATGTTTAATTAATATAACTGTAAATTATTTTTTATTAAAAATTATTATATATATTTAGTATATTGATATGAAATAAGAGAAAACTGAATTATATACTACAAATTAAATTATAAAGATATCTTGCTAAATCATAGCTGTTAAATTTAGAACTATAAATAAAGTGAAAAATAATACCGTTTTGAAAAAGTTATTTTATAAAATTAATTTTAATAAGAAAATAAATAATAAAAAAACAGTTTTATTTAATCAATATATTTTTAAAAATTTTTATTGTTAAGTATAATATTAAAAATAAAATCATCTTTGGAACCTGTTAGTAACACAGAGGTTAATGAAGTGTTGTTTCAACAAATGGTAACAAGATGACACTAAATAATTTTTTGAAATTAAGTACTTTTTTTATAATGATTGCATGTGTCTCGTTGATAGTCACGACTTCAATAAGTGAAGTTTTTTACCTTCCTTATTGTCAAACCTTTACCTATAGCTCTACTCAAAAGGTCACTAAAATAGGTCAGAACTCATTTACTGCTTCACAAGTTAAAAATTGTCTTATGCAAAATGGTTTTGAGAATATTAAACGATTGCGCTTAGATGACAATGGTATCTGGCGTGCTTTAGTAAAATTTAAAAAGTCCCATTTTTTCGTATCCGTTGACTATTCAGGAACAGTTAGCATTCAAAATGAAAGAAAAGAATATGATTGATTTAAAAACTTACAGCAACGTTTCTTTTCACAGCTGTAAGAAAAAAAAATTAAAAAAGTGCTACCATTCTATTAAAGAATTTGCTTTCATTGGCGGTTTAAATGGTAGCATATCAGGAGCTATCGCGGCAACTCTTGCAGCTTATGGTTATATTGCTCTTCCAGGATTTGGTCCAGTTATCGCAATGGGTATAGGAGTAGCACTTTCTTCCGGAATAATAATAGGAGCACTGATAGGATCAGGAATGGGAGGGAGTGTCGGTATATGCTGTATTTTATTGGGAAATTTATATGAATCATAATAATTTTTTCTCTTATAAATTTCATAATGAATAGAAATTTCTCGTCATTTTTTCTATGAAAAACAATTAAATCATCAACAAATTATATGTTCTTTTTTTGATGAAACGATCATCATATTGTAAATGAAATAATAGCTAACTTACTAAAATTCCTTATTTAATTTCTTATTATACCTCAAAAAGTAGATTTTTTAAAAGCATCTCTTGAAGAAATGTAAGTGAGATATAATTATCCATCCATAAAAGCTGTATTTTTTATAGATCAAAAAATAAAAGTTATGTTCAGAAATATATATAAACACACTTTAATTTATTTGCTCTTTCTAATAACAGAATATTTCTATGTAAATTATTTTTCTTAAAGTTAAATTTAAGACATTTATATAATATATCATTAATATAGATTGTTATTTATAGACAACAATATATTAAAATATAAGTATAAAGGTATTTTATGAAAAAAATATTATTATCATTATTGTTTTTTATGGCATTTTTAATTCATAAAAATTCTGCATTAGCACTATCAAAACAAGTAAATATTTATAAATTAGAATATAACAATTCCAAAAAGGCTATTGGTAGCATTAAAATTGAAGAAACCACATACGGTTTGATTTTCATCCCTAATTTATCTACTTTATCAGAAGGAATGCATGGTTTTCATGTACATGTAAATCCTTCATGTGATACAAAAGATGGCATAATTGGTGGAAGCGCAGGTGGACATTATGATCCGGAACATACCGGAAAACATTTAGGACCTTATAATGTCAATGGTCATCTTGGTGATTTACCAGCACTTTATGTTGATAAGCAGGGATATGCCATAATGAGCGTTCTTGCTCCACGATTAAAAAAAATCTCTGAAATTAAAGGGCGCTCTTTAGTCATTCATTTAGGGGCTGATAATCAATCAGATAAACCATTACCGCTTGGCGGAGGTGGTGCACGTTTAGCGTGCGGTATTATTGAAAAATAAAGAGAGTATTGTGGCAGACTGCGACAGTACACACTTCCTTTACCATAAGGTGTGAGAGAAATTTATTTTTTAAATCTATTTCAAGAAATTGAGTAAACTATGTGAATATTTTATAAAATTAATGTTTTTTTGAATGTTTACTTCGGATAACAAAAAGCTTAGTAATCATCAAAACGAACAGCAATGGAAATTAAAGAAATAGTAGTGTAAATTCTCCGTAAGAAGACTTCAATATGAGGAAGTAATATTTTCCATGCTTGATGTAAACAAAGCAAAAAAGTCGAATTTCACCCTCTATAATAGCAAATTTATAATAAATTATAATCATTAAGTCTAGTATTTAATGGAATCACGCTCAATGCACAAAATAGAACAGGCTTAAAACAGAATTTTTACTCTTCCCCTACTCAACCCTACTCATGAGGTACGTGAGAAAAATTTTAATTGATACAATATCAATATGAGATGGTTTGAAAGGATTGAATACTAGGATATTCATTCCCCTCATTTAAGTTTAAAGACTAATTATCATTAGTAAATCAACATATTATACCAATATAATAAGACAAATAAAATAGTTAGAGTAATTTTCATCATTCTGAAAAAAAGCTTTTAAACAATAGAGTCTTTTTAAAAATACCCCTCATAGATACATATGATCCCAATCTAGAGGACGCATCTCACCAGTTTGATAAAATTGACGAATGAGCTTAATATAATCAAGAAAATCTTCGTTTTCCTCCACTAATCTATTAGCAGTATCCCAATCAATATCACTACGTTCTTTGGCAGGAATTAAGATCTCACTCTCGGAAGAGTTTTCCTTATTAAGTCTTATAAATCCAATTCCATGCAAACTTGAAAGCATCCGAAGCTCTTTTAATGTATCAACTCCTTCAATTTCACTAGCAACTAAATAACTCAAATTAGCCCATGAAGAATTACTAACTGTTTGAAAAAATGCTTTTCGTAAATTTGAACGATTGATGAGAATTTTTACTTCAAAAGACCAAAGCTTTGTCTTTTTATCAAAATATTGCAAAATACAGGCTTTGATTTCACGATTCCATTCCTTGCTTAAATCTTGCATCCCTACGAGATCTGGATAAAGCCATTTATTTCCGCCTGCACCATGTTTATTACGAGAACATTTCTCATTAATGCGCTTGCTATAAACTGCAAGCTCTGACCATAAAAATTTAGATAATAATGGATAAAGATCATGCTCTTTAACAGAGCCATCTTCTGTTCTACTCTTTGCATTGTCCTCTATTGCATCAATTTCAGCACTATCTGTTTGTTCAGTAAAATAATATTGTCTCGGTCGTCCTTCAGTGGTTTTAATTTCTGAATAACGCTTTTGTAACTGAGGGCGTTTTGCCCCTATTTCAGCAACAATTTGCTGAATAAGAGCCGCATCACTATTAAGGGGAGTGATTATTGCCGTTGAATTCTTTTGTTTTTGAAGGCATTTTTCTGGGTAATTTTCAAATATCCATTGAGCAATTTCTCGAGCTGTAAACTTTTTTGTCGGGTTTTTCTTTAAAAAATTAAAAACAGTGTTTGTTAAATTTAAAGTCATATGAAAAACTCCCCCTTTTATCCTCTGGGTATTTCATTATATTCAGGCGTTTTAAATGAAAGAACAATAAACTGTTTAAGTTTTTTAAAAAAAGAACATTTATCAAATTACTCAATAAAATTAAAATATTTTTTTTAATTTATGACTATAAACTCAAAGATTTTTTTACATAATGAAAATAAGATTGTACTTTTATAAAAAAGTGTGAATGTGCTACAAATCCCCATACAAAAGCATAATCTTGTATAACTTTTCTATACATTTTTCTTTTTATTTTAACGTCGTTAGAAAAAAGTTAAAAATAATTATTCAAACATTTGATTAAACCTCACACCCGTCAATTAAAAAACTTATGTGTTTTATTTTTGAAGCAAAAAGTTATAAGCTCTCAAGTATAGATTCTGAAATGGTAAACTCTGCACACAAACCTTCAAAACTACTATTTGCTTTAATAGCATCATGGGGAATAAGAACATAATACCATTTTTTATCGCCATAAGTCGCCGCATAGCGCGTTGCATGACAACACCATTGAACTGCAGCTTCTCTCTTTTTTAAAACAATAGGATTTTGCATTTCAGAGGCTTTTTTAGGCTCACAAAGATATTTGGCATCCTTCGTTTCTACAACAAAGTCTGGTTCATAGATTGATCCTTTATCATATTCTATTCTGAAAAAACCTCGAGCGGGTTTCATCCATTTCAAGACTTGTGCATCATCCTCTAATATTTGAGCAAATCGTAATTCCCCTTCTACTGAATCAAACTTTTGTAAAGGATAACAGCATTTTCTAAAGCCGCTGAATACAAGTTTTTTAATATCGCTTTTAATGGCAGGAATATTACGAAAGTCAAGAGGAGACGTCCCTTGCGGCAACACATAATGGATAGGTTGTAAAGTTGTAAAACCTCGTGTAACTTTAACCGCATAATCTTTTTGCGTTTCCCATTGATGTTCTCTTAATTGCGCAACAATAAAACTAGTAAGCTTGTGCTGATAGTGAATTAATACGTTCTCAACAGCTGTATCATTGGGTAAATAAGATCGGAAATGTTCTACTATCTGACTAGCTAATTTTCGTAATAAGAGCGTATGGTTATCATAATCGACAAAGTCATTATCAATCAAACCACGAATGATGTAGTTTTCAAGATAAGGCTCTTTGACATATTCATTCTTAGATGTGAGAAAAATGCTTTTATGGGTACGCAATTCTCGAATTAAAAGTTCTTTACTAACAGGTTGAAAATTTAAGTTTTCTAAATTTTCCAAATCAAAATCATAAAAACCATAAGTAACATCACGCGAAGGAATGAGTATAATATTTGGAATATCTATTATTAGTTCTGTTAATTGTTTTGTCAGAATTGTCACCACTTTTGATACAAGAGACTTTTGTGATGAAGGCTTAATATTCATAACTTTATTAGCAATTTTTTCTTGTATCTGTGCAGAACAAAGCATTTGAGAACTTGGCAATTTATCATTCTCTTTGATAAGATCCCACGCGATCGCTGCAATATCTTGCTCTTCAGGCGTTAATGTAGGGGAATCTGTATGACGTAATATGATACCTTGTAAATCAGAAGATGCTCCATTTATATCGGAATTACGTATTACCATCGTTTGCATCAATAAAGCTTCTACTTGACTTGGAACTGTCACTATATCGGTCTTTTCAAAGGGGATATTCCCTCCTGTTCCAATCTCAATATGCTTTTTTATAATTGAGTTTGGATCGTTTGCACGATCAATAATATCTTGAAAACGATCATGCGCAATAATTGTTAAACGATCAATAGCTTCCACGCCTGTTCTATACCCATAAGGCAAACGCAATCCACGCCCAATTGTTTGCTCTGTTAAAATTTCTGAAGCCGATGCACGCAACGGTACAATAGTATAGAGATTCGTAACATCCCACCCCTCCTTTAATTTATTAACGTGAATAACAATTTCTGTTGAGTCATGAGAATCTTCAATTGCAATCAGCTTTTGAATATTTTGATCTTCTTCTATATTCGACTGTTTTGTATGAATCTCTATAACTTTTCCCTTATAAGCTCCTGCAAAAAAATCATCTGTTTCCAATAAATCACGCAATTTCTGTGCATGATTTGTATCTTGAGCGACAACTAAAATAAAAGGCTTAACGAACTTTTTGTTATAATCTTTTGCATAGACAATTAAATCTGCTTTCACGTTTTCATGGGCATGAATTGCATCTTGTAATTTGATATGTTCTAATTGTTCAGATGTATAATTTTGAGGTTGAAAATCTTTACGTGTAGCAACAGCAGGCTCTTTTACAAAACCATCTCTCATAGCCTCTGCAAGTGAATAACTATAGACAACATTTTTAAAATCTACGGGTTTTGCACCTATTGTTTTTGGTGTCGCTGTAAGCTCTATTCCTAAAACAGGTTTTAACTCATTAATTGCTGCCGCACCAGCAGAAGCTCGATAACGATGTGCTTCATCCATTAACAAAACTAAATCAGGAAGATTTGCGAGATAATCAAAATAACTTTCACCAATCGTTTCTTGTAAGCGTTTAATTCGCGGAATACTAGATTTTAGTGCGCCTTTTTTATTATCCGTTGTATTAATTTTAGAAATATTAAAAATATTGATAAAGGCCGTATCTCTATTCTCAAACAAACGCTTTTGTCCTTGAATATGGTGTTCATCAACGCGAATACCTTTACCACTTTCATAATCTTCACCTGTAATAATAACGGGTCTATTGGCAATAAATTCACTCATTCCACTGAAAACATACTTCGGACTTTGGGGACTAAAATCCTGTTTTAACTTTTCATAAATAGTCAAATTTGGCGCTAAAACAAAAAAATGGCGACTACGACCTGTTAAATAAAGATAGCTGATAAAAGCCCCCATAAGTCGCGTTTTCCCAACACCCGTTGCTAAGGCAAAACAAAAAGAGGGAAAGTTTCGTTCAAAATCTTGTACAGAAGGATAAAGATTTTTTATCACTTCTAACTCTGCAACCAAATCAGCATTTTTAGAAAGCTCTATATTTTCTAAGATTTTTACCAAAATATTTAAAGATTCACGTTGAGGATCACGCAACGATAAGCGAGCAGAAATCCTTTGTTCAACAGTGTTCATGAAAAACTCCGCTTTTTATATATTATTCAAATAGATCTAATTCTGCTTGCGCAATATCTTTATTTTTGCTGTTTTCTTTTACCACAATTACTGGTTCAAGATTGGCTACATTTAAACTGTAATCGTCCCTTCCCCATTCGCATTTTTCTAATATTGCACGGGGGATTTTAGTGAGTGTCAGATTTTCAAAGGATGCTGATTTTGTATCAAAGGCTGTACCACAAATCAGCAACGTGCGATGAGAGCCTACCTCTTCACTCATTATACGGAGTTGTTCATGGGTCATAGCGCTTGTTGTGACATAAATATAATCTGTTTCGGTTGAATACCCTTGCATCCAATAATGATTTTCATCAGGTGCATAGGTAAATCCCATATGTTTGCACATTGCTTCTGAAAGCATCGCAGCATTATATTCGCGACTAATAATCCATTGTCCCCATGGATCCTTTTGCAACAGAGAAGGTGCAAGGCGATAATAACGGAATCCACCGCCACCTTGCCAATTGACACTTTTGGAAATTCCCCCTTGATCAGTTCCATCAATGACTTGTTTTAAACGAGGGATAATGTGGGTGTGACAATGCTCACCAAGTTCAATCATAATCCACTTCCTTCCCATTTTATGGGCAACAGCACCGGTTGTGCCAGAACCAGCAAAAGAATCCAGTACAAGATCACCGGGATTAGTGGCAAGTTGAATAATGCGTTCCATTAAACGTTCCGGTTTAGGAGTTGTAAAGACACTATCAGAATTGAAGACTTTGGCTTCTTTTTTTGCATCTTGATTATGGCCAACTTCCTGATAAGGCCAAATGGTCATTGAAACCATGCCATTTTTTACTTCTGATAAAAAACGCTTCAAAGAAGGAACATTGCTTCCTGTGGGGCCAAACCAAATACGATTATCATTCAATAATTCAAAGAATTTTTTTTTATTCATAGCCCAACTTCTACCATTAGGAGGCATTACCTTGCGTCCAGAAGGTGTGATGATTTCATAAATATCCTTAGGTGTTACTCTTTTTACAGATAAATCTCCAGATTTCCAAGGACCGCGAGGATCATTATCAGGATTTTTATAGCGCGCATCCATATCGTTTGAACGAGGAAGCAATTGAGGGCGCCAAATCGTTTTGTCTTTGGCATAAACCATTATAAAATCATGATTATCAGAAAGCCATTTTGTATCATTTTGTGGAGCATATTTCTTTTGCCAAATAATATTGTTGATGAAATTTTGGCGACCAAAAATTTCATCCATCATCACTTTAAGATAGGCTTGTTCATCATCATCAATTGATATCCAGATACTTCCATCATCCGCCAGTAAATGATGTAACAATTCTAGCCTGTCTCTCATAAGGCTTAGCCATAGGGAATGCTCCAAACCATCTTCATAATGTTCAAAGGCATTGCCTGTATTATAAGGCGGATCGATATAGATACATTTTACCTTCCCCATATATTCTTGTTCAAGCGCTTTGAGTGCGAGTAAATTATCACCAAAAATGAGTTTATTATCAAAAATATCTTGGGTAGATACTTGGTGCGGAGCGTGATAAGATTTTTCAAGATCTTCCAATAAAATACGAGGCTCTAGTTTTGGGCGTTTTTCTTTTCCAATCCAAGTGAGTTCTAGTTTTTGTTTATTATAACTCATGCGATCGTCCTTAAATTTAAACGCTTATGAAAAGTAAACAGCTTATTCATGAATGGCTAAATTAGAGTCTCTTAACAATACTTTTAGTACCATCCGACAGCAATTTGAGCTTCTTCTGACATACAATCAGGTGTCCATGGTGGATCAAAAGTCATAGTGACTTCAACATACGAAACCCCTTCAACTGCACTGACTGCATTTTCTACCCACCCCGGCATTTCACCTGCAACAGGACATCCCGGTGCTGTAAGAGTCATTTCAATTTTTACTGAACGATCATCGTCAATATCAATACGATAAATCAATCCTAGCTCATAAATATCAGCAGGAATCTCTGGATCATAAACTGTTTTGAGAGCAGCAATAATATCATTTGTCATACGATCAATTTCGTCTGCTGGAATTGCTGATATGTAAGATTTTTTATTTTCGCTTACAGTTTCAACGGATTCTGTAGAATGACGCTCTTCAATTGATTCAGCCATTAAAAAATGTCCTTGTTTCTTGCAATGCTTCTACTAATTGATCTATATCCTCTTGAGTGTTATACATGGCTAACGATGCGCGGCAAATAGATGTTAGACCAAAGCGCTGTAATAAAGGCTGTGCACAATGGGTTCCCGCGCGGATTGCAACTCCTTTTCTATCAATAAACATAGCGATATCATGGGCGTGAATCCCTTCAATTGTAAATGATATAATAGCTCCTTTATTGGGAGAATGACCATAAATACGCAATGACTCAACCATTTTAAGTTTTTCCTGCGCATAAGCTAAAAGGGACCTCTCATGGGCATGAATCGTGCTACGACCTTTCTCTTGTATATAATCAATAGCCGCAGTTAATCCAATAGCTTCAACGATAGGAGGAGTGCCTGCTTCAAAACGGTAAGGAGGAGCATTATAAAAAACCTTATCGGTTGTTACCTCCTCGATCATTTCCCCTCCCCCTTGAAAAGGACGCATTTCTTCTAATCTATCTTCTTTACCGTACAAAACACCAATACCAGTGGGTCCATAAAGCTTATGACCTGTAAAGACATACCAATCACAATCGAGATCTTGCACATCAACGGTTAAATGTACTGCTCCTTGAGAACCATCAACAAGAACAGGAATAGAATTTTGATGTGCTAGCTTAATAATCTCTTTAACAGGAGGCACAGTTCCTAATATATTGGACATATGCGTTATAGCAACAAGCCGCGTTTTTTCGCTTAAAGCCTTTTGGAAATCTTCAATGTGCAGAACACCATTTTCATCGACAGGAACAAAAATAAGTTTAACACCTTTTTGTTCACGGAGAAAATGCCAAGGAATAATATTTGAATGATGTTCCATGATCGTTAGAACAATCTCATCACCTTCTTTGAGTTTTGGCATCGCCCAACCATAAGCAACAGTATTAATAGCTTCTGTTGCATTTTTCGTAAAAACAATTTCTTCAGCTTTTTGAGCATTTAGAAAAACACGAACGGTTTCACGAGAATTTTCATAGGATTGTGTTGCTATATTGGCTAAAAAATACATTCCCCTATGCACATTAGCATAACTATAGTGATAATAATTATTCATTGCATTGAGTACTGACATTGGTTTTTGGGCAGAAGCACTACTATCAAGATATGCTAATCGCTTTCCATAAACTTGATGGTGCAAAATAGGAAAATCACGCCGAATTTCTTCGACATTATAAGTAAATGTTTGTACGTTATTTTCCATTTTTTCTACCTTAAACATTTTTTTCAAGCCATTTACTAATGATATTCTCCAAAACGATTTGAATATTATCTTGCTTGATGTCATCAATGAGCTCAGAGATAAATCCTTTAATCAAAAGTGCTCGCGCCGTTTTAAATGGGATACCACGTGTCATAAGATAAAAAAGATAATCATGATTAATATTAGCAACTGTTGCACCATGACCACATGCAACATCATCAGCAAAAATCTCTAGTTCAGGCTTTGCATTAAATTCTGCATCATCTGAAAGAATAAGGCTATTACAAGCCATGCGTGCATCTGTTTTTTGCGCTTTTTGAGAAACACGTATTATTCCTTGGAAAACACCAACAGCCTTATCTGTAACCACATTGCGTATAATTTCGGTTGATGTTGATTTTTCTTCCACGTGACGAACAGTCATTGTAAGATCACTATGTGTTTGTCCTGATAATAAATTTATGACGCGTAATTGAAAATCAGATTCTTCTCCCTGTAATTCAATATCGATTTCTTGGCGATTTAATTGACTCCCTATATTAATGACATAAAGTGATAACTTCGCTCTTTGATCAAGAACAGCACAAAATCGACCAAATTGTGTAGAATTAAAATCACGATTGCGAATGAGAATCCACGTAACATCACTATCAGCAGCAACATTTAATGAAAATATTGAACTGACAAAGGTATCTTTATCATTGCCAACCTGATGTTCAATAAACATAACTTGACTATTTTTATCAACTTTTATATCCGAAAAAATATGAGATTGTCCCCCCATTTGTATATTTTGTAATTCAATGGGGATATTTAACTTTGTATTTTCAGGGATGTGAAAAAGCCAACCATCTGTAACAAAAGCTGTATTTAACTGTCCAATAAAATTGTCATCAGAAATGTTTTGATTTATCTGTACAGAATTATCTTCTAATGCGTCTGAAAGGCGTTTTACTGCAATGTTGTCTACCTTTGACTCTATCGATGTTTTTCCATTGTTTATGGAGAAAACAGCACTTTCTGAAAGCAATGCATCAACCAATTGATTGTCTTGAACTTTTGAAAAATTGCTAATAGACTTCAGTAAGGTACGCAGATTGGTATAATGCCAACTTTCGATTTTACGGGAAGGAAGCCGTGTCATTTGAAACTGCTCAATAGTTTTCTTGCGGATTTCCTGTACAGCTTTATCACCAGGTAAGTGGTTTACATACTGATTGAAATTACTGAGTATATTTTCTTCAACCGCTAACAAGTTTTGCTGTGCATTCATATTTAATAACCTCAAACCGCTTCCCTAATAAGATCAGCATACCCATTTTCCTCTAAATAAAGCGCTAAGGATTTATCACCGCTTTTGATAATTTGTCCTTTATAAAGAACATGTACCGTATCAGGAATAATATAATTAAGCAGCCGTTGATAATGGGTAATCACCAAAAATGAACGTTTTGAATCCCGAAGTTTATTAACACCATCTGCAACAATTTTTAGTGCATCAATATCTAAACCAGAATCCGTTTCATCTAAAATGCAAAGTGTAGGTTCAAGAAGTGCCATTTGTAAAATTTCAGCGCGTTTTTTTTCTCCACCTGAAAAACCTACATTTAATGGACGCTTTAGCATATCCATATCTATTTCAAGTTTGGCTGAAACTTCTTTAACACATTTTATAAATTCAGGAATTTTAAGTTCTTCGTCACCTCGCGCTTTGCGTTGAGAATTCATCGCAACTTTTAAAAATTCCATTGTTGCTACCCCTGGTATTTCCATTGGATATTGAAATGCAAGAAAAACACCATATGCAGCACGTTCTGCTGGATCCATTTCTAAAAGTGATTGTCCATTATAGAGAATATCTCCTTCTGTTATTTGATAATCATCACGACCAGCAAGCAAATAAGATAAAGTTGATTTTCCGGCTCCATTTTGTCCCATGATAGCGGCAACTTCTCCATCTTGAACTGTCAAGTTTAAACCACGAATAATTTCTGTATCGGTTTCAGCAATACGGGCGTGCAAATTTTTGATCTCTAACATAATTTAATCCTGTTTTGGCTGTTTTTCAGATATCAATGCGTATTATTTTACCTTAGCATCCATCTACTTTTGTAATTACCATAGAGGTCATTTTTAGCATTATGTGCTACCGTTACAGCCTTTTTACATAAAGTCTTCTATTTATCTAATTAAATAAAATTATCCAACACTACCTTCAAGGCTAATACTAATAAGCTTTTGTGCTTCGACAGCAAATTCCATGGGAAGTTTTTGAATGACCTCTTTTACAAAACCATTTACAATTAATGCGATAGCTTCTTCTTCGGGAATTCCTCTTTGCATAACATAAAAAAGTTGGTCATCAGAAATTTTTGATGTTGTGGCTTCATGTTCAAACTGAGCTGTTGCATTTTTTGCTTCAATATAAGGAACTGTATGCGCACCACAATCATTTCCGATTAACAAACTATCACATTGCGTAAAGTTACGCGCATTTTGTGCTTTTCGATGAGCTGTGACTTGTCCCCGATAAGTGTTATTTGAAAAACCTGCAGAAATACCTTTGGAAATAATGCGACTGGATGTATTCTCTCCCAAATGAATCATTTTTGTACCAGAATCAATTTGTTGATAACCGTTTGCAACAGCAATAGAATAAAATTCTCCACGCGCATTATTACCACGGAGTAAGCAGGATGGATATTTCCAAGTAATCGCAGAACCGGTTTCAACTTGTGTCCATGAAATTTTAGAGCTATCACCTCGACAATCTCCACGCTTCGTCACAAAATTATAAATACCGCCCTTTCCATCTTTATCGCCAGGATACCAGTTTTGTACTGTAGAATATTTAATCTCTGCATTTTCAAGGGCAATAAGCTCAACAACAGCAGCATGAAGTTGGTTTTCATCACGTTGGGGTGCTGTACACCCTTCAAGATAAGAAACATAGGAATCTTCAGCGGCGATAATCAATGTTCGTTCAAATTGGCCAGTGTTGCGTTCATTAATCCTAAAATAAGTTGAAAGCTCCATAGGACAACGAACCCCTTTAGGAATATAAACAAATGAACCATCTGTAAAGACAGCTGCATTTAAGGCCGCATAATAATTATCACTTATAGGTACAACTGTTCCTAAATATTCTTTAATAAGCTCAGAATGTTCAATAATCGCCTCTGAAATAGAACAAAAAATCACACCAGCACGTGCCAGCTCTTTTTTGAATGTTGTTACAACAGAAACAGAATCAAAGACTGCATCAACAGCCACCTGCCCCGATACAGACATACTGTCATCAAAAGTGGAGGGATCAGACTGTTTTCTTACTCCTGCCAAAATCTCTTGTTCTTTAAGGGGAATGCCAAGTTTTTCGTACGTTGCTAATAACTCAGGATCCACTTCATCCAAAGATTTTGGTCCTGTATGATTTTTTGGAGCAGCATAATAATAAAGCTCCTGAAAATCAATTTTAGGATATTCAAGACGCGNGTCCTGTATGATTTTTTGGAGCAGCATAATAATAAAGCTCCTGAAAATCAATTTTAGGATATTCAAGACGCGCCCAATGAGGCTCTTGCATTGTCAGCCAACGGCGGTAAGCTTTTAAGCGCCATGTTAGCATCCATTCAGGCTCATTTTTTTTAGCGGAAATAAATTTGATAATATCCTCATTTAAGCCTTTTGGAGCTTTATCGGTTTCAATATTGGTTTCAAAACCATATTTATATTGGTCAACATCTATTTCACGTACTTGGCGTATCGTTTCTTGTACTGCCGGCATAAATTTTCTCCATTTTTTGGCGTCAAAAACCGGTAACTAAAGTCTTGTTTTTTACAAGATTAAAGTAAGCAAGTTATCTCCTAGGCTATAGGTAAAGCGCAAAAATTTCAATCAAACTTATTTTATTTTTAAATAATTCTAATTTTTATAACTTTCTGATGATAAATCTTCCCCTTTTTTCCTGCTTATAATTTGAGAAAAAAACGACAGAAAATCATCAATATCTTCAGAAGTTGTGCCACGCCCTAGCGAAATGCGAATGGCACCATTTGGAACATGATACCCCATTGCCTCCAACACTTTGCTTTGTTTTACTTTTCCCGAAGAACAGGCAGAGCCGGATGATAAAGAAAACCCTTCTAAATCAAAAGCAATTTGCATCGTTTCAGCTTTTATATTTTTCACGGTAAAGTAAGTTGTATTTGGCAAACGTTGAACTCTTTTGCCAAAAATCTCAACATTTTTACTTATTTTTTGTAGTCCAGCTTCTAATTTATTGCGTAAATATATTAACTGTTTTATTTCCTCCTGTGTGAAGCAATCAGTCATTGCTGCCCCAAAAGCAGCAATAAGGGGCAATGCTTCTGTTCCTCCACGGAGACCTTTTTCTTGTCCTCCTCCAATAATAAGAGGGTGTGGCATGAGAAGATTACCACATGAAACAAAAGCACCAATTCCTTTAGGACCGCCAATTTTATGGGCAGACAGTATAAAAAAGTCTCCTCCTAACTGATGAATATCCACAAAATTTTTATCTACATATTGTGTCAAATCAACTATAAGAGTGCCTCCTAAATCCCGAACAATAGCGGCGATTTCTGTTAACGGTTGAATAACACCCGTTTCACTATTTGCAGCTTGAATAGCAACAAGAGGTAAACCTTTTGTTTTATCGTGAACCGTTAAGAGTGATGTTAATTTATCTTGTTGTATGAGCCCATCTTGATCAACATCAATGACGCTTATCAATTCTTTAGAAAAACGTCCTCCCTCTGCAACAGAGGGATGTTCAGTCGCTCCAAGGTAAAGATGAGAAAATTTAACTTTTGCTTTCCCCATATTGTAAAAAGGTGTTAACAAAGTCATTGCGGCTTCACTCGCACCAGAGGTAAATACCACGTGATCTGGATCTGTTTTAAGATTTTCAGCGATTTGCCGACGGGACTTTTGCAACAAAGTTTTAGCGGCACGCCCTTCCTTATGAACCGATGATGGATTACCAAATATCTCTAAAGATTCCAGTAACGCTATCCGTGCCACTTTTTTGAGCGGTGTTGTTGCGTTATGATCAAAATATCGGCGTTTTATAACCATTTTACATCGCAATCATTAATCTTATGAATTGATTGAAAAAATAGCGCATTTTTCTTGAAAAGTGCACTAAAAAAAGAATATCTAATAATTATTTAAGAGATTCTATGGTAAAAGTCGACCAGGGTCAAAGAGAGCCTTTTATTGCATTAAGGAGCATTTTATGCCAGAAATTATTTTTAACGGTCCCGCGGGTCGGCTCGAAGGGCGTTATCAACCTTCACAACAAAAAAATGCACCCATTGCGATCATTTTGCATCCTCATCCCCAATTTGGTGGAACTATGAATCATAAAATTGTCTATGACCTCTTTTATATGTTCCAACAACGTGGCTTTACAACTTTACGTTTTAACTTTCGTGGTATTGGTCGTAGTCAGGGTGAATTTGATTATGGAATAGGAGAACTTTCAGATGCTGCTGCTGCTCTCGATTGGGTGCAGACACAACATCCAGACTCTAAAAATTGTTGGGTAGCAGGATACTCATTTGGAGCATGGATTGGTATGCAGCTTTTAATGCGCCGACCGGAAATTGAGGGATTTATCTCAGTTGCCCCTCAGCCTAATGTTTATGACTTTTCATTTCTTGCACCTTGTCCCTCTTCTGGACTTATCATTCATGGCGGTATCGATAAAGTTGCCCCTCCAAAAGATGTTCAAATACTTGTCGATAAATTAAAAACACAAAAAGGTATCATCATTACACAAGAAATATTGGAAGAGGCTAATCACTTTTTCAGTGGATGTCATGAAAAACTTATTGAACGATGTGCCCACTATTTGGATAACCATATCTCCAATGAACTTCTCGCTCCTCCTCCTGAAATACTTTCACTAACTTAGGAAAATACGATAGATTTATAAAAAATTAGCAAAAATCGTCTCTGATCATAACAAAGTAATTTTTTTAGTCTGCATTTAAAATTTTTCTAAATTTTATTTCAGGATAGAAATGAGAATAACAGAACACCTTTTTTCTATTACTAAGAAGTTTCTTTTTTAGCGTAAAAAGGAAATAATACCTGTATTATTATCTTTATACTACCAATATGTCTCTTTCTCTTGTGAGGTGTGCGTCAGTTATGATAGATAACGCATTAATAATTCGTTATATAATCGCCTATTATATACAATAAATGCACTCTTAAATTAGGAAATTAAATCTGTGTTTGCCTTTAAATCTGATTTTTTACACATTATGAGCGAACGTGGTTTTATCCACCAAATTTCAGATGAAAAAGGCTTAGATGATCTTTTTTCAAAAGAAACTGTAAGCGCTTATACTGGATTTGACCCAACAGCATCGAGTTTACATGCTGGAAGTCTTCTTCAGATTATGATGCTTTATTGGTTACAAAAAACGGGTCATCGCCCCATTGCTTTAATGGGTGGAGGAACCGGATTGATTGGTGATCCTTCTTTCAAAGACGAAGCGCGACGCCTTCTGACACAAGATGATATTGCTGCAAATATTGATGGTATTAAAAAGGTATTTGCTAACTATTTGACATTCGGTGACCGAGAAACCGATGCTTGTATTGTGAATAATGCTGAATGGTTATGCAATTTAAACTACTTAGAATTTTTGCGTGATGTAGGAAAGCATTTTTCTGTCAACCGTATGTTGTCATTTGATTCTGTCAGACTCAGACTTGAGCGTGAGCACTCTTTGTCATTCTTAGAGTTTAATTATATGATTCTGCAAGCTTATGACTTTGTTGAACTTTATAAACGTTATGGGTTGCGTATGCAAATGGGGGGCTCTGATCAGTGGGGCAACATTATTAACGGAATCGAATTAGGACATCGTTTAGGAACACCGCAATTATATGCGTTAACATCACCATTGCTGACAACCTCTTCCGGTGCCAAAATGGGTAAATCATTGAATGGGGCTGTATGGCTAAATGCGGATAAACTTTCACCTTATCAATTTTGGCAATACTGGCGCAATACAGAAGATGCTGATGTAACACGATTTCTAAAGCTCTATACTCCATTGCCGATGGATGAGATTCTTAAACTTTCTCTATTACAAGGAACTGAAATTAACGAAGCAAAAAAAATTCTTGCAACAGAAATTACAGCAATGTTGCATGGACGTGTTCTTGCTGATGCAGCAGCAGAAACGGCTCGCAAGACGTTTGAAGAAAAAACTCTGGGAGAAAATCTTCCAACTGTTGAAATTAATGCCTCAGAATTAAAAAAAGGTGTTGGATTGCTCACTCTTTTAGTACAAGCAGGACTCGCTAGATCGAATAGTGAGGCACGCCGACACGTTCAAGGTGGAGGTGTCCGTGTAAATGATCAAATTATTGAGGATGAAACACATCTTATTATTGAAAGGGATGTCAGTGCAGAAGGAACCATTAAACTTTCTTTTGGTAAGAAAAAACATGTTGTGATGAAACCAGTATAATCTTTTGCTGTTTTGTTTATGTTGTTCACGTCGAGCTTGTTCTTTCAATTCAATCGTTGTGATAGGGCGAATTTTGTTAGGGAAATAAAAGTCTCTTCAAAACGATAAAATTCTAGAGAGTTGAATAGTTCTTTTCTTCTGTGTACTCTGATATTTTATACCTGTTACACAAAAAAGAAAGATGAAAACAATGACAAGACCAATGAAAGGTGCTCTTGCTCCTGATTTTACTTTGCCGCGCGATGGAGGAGAGACAGTGTGTCTTTCTGACTTTAAAGGAAAGCCTGTTGTTTTATATTTTTATCCAAAAGATGACACCAGTGGTTGCACAAGTGAAGCACTTGATTTCACAAAATTAAAGATGAAATTTGATGAAATCGGTGTTGCTGTTATTGGAATCTCTCCAGATAATGTAAAAAAACATGATAAATTTAAAATAAAACATGAACTTGATGTCATCTTGGTTTCTGATGAAGAAAAAACGACCCTCGAAGCTTATGGTGTTTGGGTTGAGAAAAGCATGTATGGACGCAAATATATGGGAGTTGAACGGAGCACTTTTTTAATTGATGCAAATGGAATAATAGTAGAAGAATGGCGCAAAGTAAGCGTATCTGGGCATGCTGAAAATGTTTTAGCTACTGCAACACTTTTATATCATAATGGTAACTTGTAAATTGAGTGTTTGATTTACCTTCAAAAGCAAAAGTTATTCTCCCTAATTGATTTTAGTTTTTCAACGGATTCAATTTTTACAATATATTGATTTATAAGGATAATGAATTGTTTTACATTTATATTAGTCCCCCGAATATCGCAAAATTTTCTGATTTCAGATTCTTCCTATCACTTGCAATATCATAAGCAGAATTAGCGTGTGAGAAAAAGTTGAAGAAAGGAACAAGAAAATCCCCCTTTAAACCTTTAAAGTATCAAAGGCTATATAACATCACAGCATCCATAAAACGAACAGCTTAAGAAAAAATCTACATGGCTTGAAGGAAGGATATGTAATTAACGAATATCCTCAATTTTTTTGTCTTTTCCATAAATGCGCCGTGCGAGTGCTGCCTCTATAAATGCATCTAAATTACCATTAAGTACGGATTGTGGATCCGTATTTTCAATTCCTGTACGCAAATCTTTGACAAGCTGATAGGGTTGAAGAACATAAGATCTAATTTGATGTCCCCATCCGATTTCTGTTTTAGAAGATTCAGCAGCATTGGTTTCTTCTTCTCTTTTTTTAAGCTCTTCTTCATAAAGCCGTGCACGCAACATCGACCAAGCCGTAGCGCGATTTTTATGTTGAGAACGCTCTGTTTGACATTGAACAACAATACCCGTTTTTATATGTGTGATGCGAACAGCAGAATCTGTCGTGTTAACATGTTGTCCTCCTGCTCCAGATGCACGATATGTATCAATACGCACATCTGCCTCTGAAACATCAACTTCAATATTGTCATCAATAACTGGATAAACCCAAATGCTTGCAAAAGAGGTATGGCGCTTTGCATTCGAATCAAATGGAGAAATCCGCACTAAGCGATGAACACCTGATTCTGTTTTTAACATTCCATAAGCATTATGCCCTTTTACAAGAATAGTCGCTGACTTTATTCCTGCTTCTTCTCCATCATGAATTTCTAAAATTTCAACCTTCATTTCATGCTGTTCAGCCCATCGCATATACATACGTAAGAGCATAGAAGCCCAATCTTGGCTTTCTGTTCCCCCTGCTCCAGCATGAACTTCTAAATAGGTATCATTCGGATCTGCCTCTCCTGAAAGAAGTACGTCAATTTGCCTTTTATCTATCTCATTTTTAAGATTACGTATTGATCTTTCTGCATCAGCGATAATTTCCACATCACTTTCTTCTTCGCCCATCGCAATAAGCTCAATGCATTCTTCAAGTGTTTTTGTAAATGATAAAAGACCATTGATTGAATCATCAAGACGTTGACGCTCACGCATCATATCCTGTGCTCGTTGTGCATCATCCCATAATGATGGATCTTCCGCTTTTTGATTAAGATATTCAAGACGCTTTAGTGATTGATCCCAGTCAAAGATGCCCCCTTAGCAATTGTATTGCTTTCTGGATTTCATCAACTAATGTTTCTATTTCTGCTCGCATAATTTAACACCGTATTTTTAAAAACTCTTTTTGGTTGTGTCTCTTAGCATTTTATACAAATTTAATAGCTGCTATCAGAAAATGGTACAGTTCTATCACTCTATTTATAGAACCGACATTGTAAAAAAGAGATAAAAACCATGACTCATGGCAAAAGGAGATTTTGTCGATTAATACAGCCCACCTGTCCCACTTTCAAGTGCTTTGTTGACTTGTGGAGAAGTCGTTACTGCAGGAACACCTTCTTGAAAAGAATTTGTACTCCCAATAACTTGATATATATCAGCAGGCCCAGTCCCTGGTTTAAATGCTTCTATAATGACATCTTGATCTCCTCTTTCGGCAAGCATTCCTGTTTTCCGATTAATTGGCATTAAAATCATACCTTTTGGCATCTTAAAGGGAACATCTGGCTTCCCTTTAAGAGCATCTGCCATAAAATCACCAAAAATAGGTGCAGCTAATGAACTTCCTGTTCCATTATATCCTAACGGAGCTGGTTGATCATAACCGACAAAAATACCAACGACAATGTCAGGAGTAAATCCCATAAACCAGACATCCTTAGAGTCATTGGTTGTTCCTGTTTTAGCGGCAATATGTCGATTAAGATAACGTAAACGTGCCGCAGTACCACGCTGAACAACCCCTTCCATCATCGATGTAATTTGATAAGCCGTCATAGGGTCAAGAACTTGATCTCGCTCATCAATCAATGTGGGTTCACTTTGATTATTCCATGAATTCGTATTACAATTTTCGCAAATACGATCATCATGACGATAAATTGTCTTCCCATAACGATCTTGAATTCTGTCTATCAGAGAAGGTTTAATAGAGCGTCCGCCATTGGCAATAACGGAATAAGCTGTAACCATTCGTAATACTGTTGTTTCGCCAGCCCCTAAAGCCATGGGAAGATAAGGCTGCAATTTATCTACGATCCCAAAGCGTTCTGCATATTCAGCGACAAGAGGCATTCCCATATCATTGGCAAGCCGTATTGTCATAAGATTACGAGAACGCTCAATACCATAACGCAACGTTGAAGGTCCTGCAAAGGTACCCCCATAATTTTTGGGTTGCCAAACTTCACCATTATATTGACGAACTTCAATGGGGCCATCTAAAACAACGGATGCTGGTGTATATCCGTTATCAAGAGCTGCTGCATAAACAAAAGGCTTAAAAGCAGACCCCGGTTGGCGATAAGCTTGGGTTGCACGATTGAATTCAGATGCTGCAAAAGAAAATCCTCCCACCATAGCAAGAACGCGCCCTGTATGAGGTTCCATAGCAACAATTGCACCTTCAACCTTTGGAATTTGTTGTAAACGATAAGTGTTGTTTGTATTAGATAGTTTTTCAACAAAAATGACATCCCCAACTTGCAGAACATGAGATAAGCTCTGAACAGTTTTTCGATAACCATTTTCTTTTACAACATGGAGTGCCCATTTTGAATCAGCTTCAGATAAAACAGCAATTTCCCGTTTTTTTGATAATATACCTGAAGCTTCGCGCTGTGGCTGTAAACCAATCTCTACTTTATTGAGATTAGTAGAAAGAACAACAGCTAAACGCCATTCAGGAACATCACTTAGCCCTGTGATATCTGCAAGTTCTGTCCCCCAATCACCTTTCTCATCAATATGCGCATAAGCTCCACGCCATCCTTGCGCATGATCAAATCTAATTAATCCATCGTGCAAAGCACGTCGCGCAATAAGTTGTAAATGCGGATCAAGCGTTGTACGAATGGAAAGCCCACCTTCATAAAGTGTTTTAGCCCCATAGCGATGTATTAAACGACGCCGTACTTCTTCAGTAAAATAATCAGCCGCAAAAACATAGCTATCACTCCCACGTATTGTCGCTCCTAAAGGTTTAGCTTTCGCTTTTTCACCTTGTTCACGCGTTACATATCCATTTGCAATCATCCGGTCTATAACCCAATTACGCCGATCAATAGCACGTTGTGTATTCTTAAATGGATCATAATTTGCTGGTCCTTTTGGAAGAGCAGCCAAATAAGCACATTGTTCTAGCGTCAGGTCATTGACGGATTTATTGAAATAGGTCAATGAAGCAGCAGCTATGCCATAAGTGCCACGACCCAGATAAATTTCATTGAGATAAAGTTCGAGAATATGATCTTTTGAATAAGTTTTCTCAATACGCATTGCTAAAATAGCTTCCTTAAATTTACGTTCTAACGTTGTTTCTGAACTTAAAAGGAAGTTTTTAGCGACTTGTTGCGTTATAGTTGATGCACCCTCTGGACGTCTTCCAGAACCAATATTACGAATATTATTGATCAAAGCTCGAGAAAGTCCTTCAGGATCTAAACCAAAATGATGATAAAAGTTTTTGTCTTCAGCCGAAATGAAAGCATTTATAACAAGCTTTGGTATTGATTGAATCGGTAAATAGAGGCGATGTTTTGTTGCAAACTCTGCCATAAGACGGCCATCAGAAGCATGGACACGGGTCATTACCGGCGGCTCATAAAGTGAAAGAACTTCATAATCAGGGAGTGCATTTGCTTGACCACTGGTCATAACACCCCACGTTATTGCACCATAAAGTCCAATAGCAATAAAAAAACGAAGAAGATATCTTAAAAAAATCATCATAAAAACGGCTATCGCTTTCTTAAGAATTAATTAAAGAAAAAATACGTTACTTCAAACACACCAAGTGGATATCACCACAAGATTGAGATCAAGAGAAATTGTTTTCTATCTTTTATTTATACTAGGGTACACTAGAAGCCCATATTGATACTCTATTTTCTCATAAATTTAAAGAGGCTGTATCATTTTCTGCCTATAATCAGCAAATTGACGAATAGAATGAGCAATAGAGGCTGCCATTTGTTTTCTCCAATGAGGATCATTTAATAACTTTTCATCCTCTTTATTGGATAAATAACCTATCTCTATCAAGACTGAGGGTATATCTGAAGCTCTTAAAACTTGAAAATTAGCATACCGATGTGGGTTATTAATCAAGTTAATATGATTCTTTGATAAACTTGAAATAACACTATTTGCAAAATTAACCGAAAATGTATGTGTTTCACGTCGTGTAAGATCCATCAAAATATCTGTAACTTCGAGCGTTTCATCTGCAGGCAAACCATCAAGCAAATCAACTTTATTTTCATTTTCAGCTAAAGATTTTGCAATGGCATCAGAGGCTTTATCTGATATGGTATACACTGTGGCACCGCGAAGAGAATGTAGATCAATCGTATCTGCGTGAATAGATATAAAAAGATCAGCATCAAACTCTTGCGCTTTTTTAACTCTTTCACTTAGTCTTAAAAAAATATTGGAATCTCGTGTTAAAGCAACGGTAATATGAGAATCCTTTTGTAATTCGTCTCGCAATGCACGCGCAAAGTCTAAAGTCACATCTTTTTCTAAAATTCCAGTAACACCCCGTGCACCGCCATCAATACCACCATGACCAGGATCAAGAACAACACGGAAATTATATGCTGGCATTAACTGTGTTTTTGTATCAAAATTGCTTCTTTGCTGTTTTTTTAATATCTCATCAAATTTTTCTTGTGTACTTTTACGAATATCAATCAGCAACTGCCATAAACCATTATTTAATTTTTTTACGACATTTTTTTCAACCACAAAAGCCGTTTTACTTGTCAAAATAATGCGTGAAGTCTGTATGTCAGAGAAAGCATAACGCACATCTGAAAGCATAACGGATAATGTATTCCGTTTCTTTAAAGGCGTATTTTGCATCGAAAAGTCAATTGTAGGTAAATTGATAACCAAACGTGCGGGCCTGTCAAAAATCTGTAAACGAACATTTGGTTTTGAATTAAAAACCGCAATAATACGCGTATGAATACTATCACCAATGGTTCGAAAATTAATAAGTCTCAGAGGATCTGCGGCTTGAACACTAGTTTGGAGTAGCAAAAAAGATAATAAAAAGTATGTGACGAGCACAATAACATCCCCATAAGCTGTTTTCAGCTTTTTGGTAAAAAAAACTCTTATCATAAGCAAAATACTCTACATTACCTTTGTAATAATTTATCTTGGTTACATAAAACGATACACCAATTTATTATCTATTTTTCAATAAAAGCTAAATAAACACCTCAAAACGAAATTAAGGTCATAAAGATATTATAATTATACATGATTTACATTGTTACTTGCCAAACGCATGATATCAACATAAAAGAATATTTATGCTTCCTAGCTGATAATAGTCATCTAAATTATCTGTAACTCATATTAAGTTGTCTTTAGAAGTTTTTTGTCTATTATGCGTTGAGACTTTTTTATGGATGAAAAATTTCTATGTTGTAACATTAGGATTGCATTACTTAAGATTCGTTGGTTCGGATATCCGAACTGTTTTAAAGATTATTTTACCGGAGACTTTTAAGAAAATATGAGTCATAAAAAACAGATGGAAATAATGATGAGAAATGGTGTAAATGCAGTCATGCCTTTGCACGTGGTGTTTCGTCCTGTTTTTCTGGTACCTCCCTTTTATGGCAGACAGCCTTTTATGTTTACGAATAGTTATGGCATTCGTTTGAATAAAATTGTGCATGTCGCCTTCAGGATATTAACTTATGTCAAACAAAATGCTTATAGATGCCTCCCATCCGGAGGAAACACGTGTTGTTGTTGTTCACGGCAACAAAATTGAAGAACTTGATTTTGAATCAGAACATAGAAAACAGCTCAAGGGGAATATTTATCTCGCACGTATTACGCGTGTAGAACCGTCTCTCCAAGCGGCTTTTGTTGAATATGGTGGAAACCGACATGGTTTTTTAACATTTTCTGAAATTCATCCTGATTATTATCAAATTCCTATTGCTGATCGCCTTGCTCTTCTTGAAGAAGAAGAAAAAGAAGCTGTAGGAGAAAATTCTGTAGATACCTTTACGGAAGAAGCAACTAAAAATAAAAAACGCTCCAGAAGAACAAAAAAAAGTGAAAAAAACAATGTTATAGCAGCCGATATTGAAAATGATATCACATCTGAAGCGATAATAATTGATAATACAGAAGAAGCATTAAATGCCAATATCTCTTATGATGAGATTGAAATGGTCGGTGCTGAGGACATCCGTGAAGAGCTCCCGATTTATCAAAGAAAACAAGGGCGCCAGTATAAAATTCAAGAAGTCATTAAACGACGTCAAATTTTGTTGGTACAAGTTATCAAAGAAGAGCGTGGTAATAAAGGTGCTGCCCTTACAACATATCTATCTCTAGCTGGTCGTTACTCTGTTCTAATGCCCAACACAGCACGTGGTGGTGGTATTTCACGAAAAATTACGAACGTACAAGACCGTAAGCGTCTTAAAGAAATCGTAAAAGAATTAGCCGTTCCAAAAGGTATGGGCGTTATCTTACGAACCGCTGGTGCCAATAGAACAAAAGCTGAAATTAAACGTGATTATGAATATCTTATGCGGTTATGGGATACTATTCGCACTTTGACACTCGAGTCAACGGCGCCATGCCTTGTCCATGAAGAAAGCAATCTCATCAAGCGTTCTATACGAGATCTTTATAATAAGAACATTAGTGAAATTCTTGTCTCTGGAGACCAAGGCTATCGTGAAGCGAAAGACTTTATGCGTATGCTCATGCCAAGTCATGCAAAAGTTGTGCAACCTTACCGTGATCCTACGCCCATTTTTGCAAGAAATAATATTGAAATTCAACTTGATAAAATGTTGCAACCACAGGTTTCTTTAAAATCTGGTGGTTATCTTGTTATTAATCAAACAGAAGCACTTGTTGCTATTGACGTAAATTCTGGCCGCTCTACGAAAGAATTCTCTGTCGAAAAGACAGCCTTACAAACTAACCTTGAAGCTGCTGAAGAAGTAGCGCGTCAATTACGCTTGCGTGACCTTGCTGGTTTAATTGTGATTGATTTTATTGATATGCTTGAAGAACGCAATGTGAAGCTGGTCGAAAAAAAATTAAAAGATTGTTTAAAAAACGATCGTGCTCGTATTCAAGTAGGTCATATTTCACACTTCGGCCTTTTAGAAATGAGTCGTCAACGTATTCGCATATCGGTTTTAGAAAGTACGACACAGCCCTGCCCACATTGCGCAGGAACAGGAAATATACGTTCTGAATCATCAATTGCGTTACATGTCATGCGCTCAATTGAAGAATATCTTCTTCATAATTCGCAACATAATATTATCGTGCGCACCCCCGTAGCAACAGCGCTTTATGTATTAAATCATAAACGCAATATTCTTGTTAATTTAGAAGCTCGCTTTAAACTTAATATTAGTATTGAAGCAGATGATAGTATTGGAACACAACATCTTGTTATTTCTAAAGGCTCAATAGCAGAGAGAATTTCTCAATCTTCATTGGAAGATGACAATAAGCAAGAAATTGAAGATTCTGTTTTCATAAAGAGTGAATCTATTGAAAATCCTTCTCCCATTGAAACAAATCAAAAGCGTCGGCGCAAAAATCGTCACGGTGAAATTACTGATCATTCTCTCTCCAACGTTCATAAAAAAGAAGATACCTTGAATGATGATTCTTATCGTCGAGGACGTCGTCGAGGACGTCGTGGTGGTCGACGCAATCAAGATAATAGTTTTCATCAGATTCGCGTTCCTTATGCAGAACCAGTGGGAGATTTTGCTAAGCAAGCTTTAGCAGAAATTAAAGCAGCGCATCGCAAACGTCGTGTTTCACCTGCTAAATCTTTTGAACTTGAAGAAACAAAAAATAATACACAAGCTCTAGATATACAACAACAGAGTGAATCTGAAAAAAATGATACAAGTATTAAACCTAAAAAACGTAAAACACGTTCTTCAAAAGTAGTAGAAAATCAACTTTCTTTAGAGAATGATCAAAATATTGCAGAACAAAAATCTCTTGAAGAAAAACCTACAACCAGTCCGGTGCGTAAAACTAAAACAAAAAAAGCAGACAAAGCTATTCATGAGGTAGAAGATAAAGCTCTTGAAAAGAGTAAAAAATCAACACGTGGAACACGTAAAAAATCATCTTCTAAAGAGACAACGCAAATACAAAAAATATTAGAGCAAAAAACTGTAATCGAGATGGAGAAAGTTATCGAAACCTCTCCTTCCCAAATTGAAGAAACAATTAATCAACCCGTTGTTATTTCATCAACGCCTAATGATTCTTCCAAAACTGAACGTATTGGTTGGTGGAAACGCAGAATTCTTTCGAAAAATTAAGGATTAAAAAAACCGCCACAGAAAACTGTGGCGGTTCAAATAAACAATTATAGAAAACGTTTTGACCAACTTTTATGGTGTGGTTTTATTACTTTTGTTTCGCTTTTTCTTGCTCAGCCCGCATACGCTCTTCAATTTCTTTTTGCTTTGATTGAATAGCTTGCTGCAGCTTTATTTGTTCTTGTTGGAAATCTTTTTCCTCCATACCAGGACCGGTATAGGCTGCTGTAAACCCATTAAGAGAAAATTCAATAGGATTAGCTGAACCACGGAAATTAACTGTGGTTACAACCATTTTTGTACCACTTTTCATAGCTGCTATAAGCTTATCATCTAAGACATCATTAGCAATACAACTTGGTCCATTACAAATAATATAAGGAATTTTTTTAGAGAACTCGTCACCAATTTTAATGTGAACACCTTCTGGCAAAAAACGACCTGTAGGCACTTGAATACCTATACGTTTCTCATTTTGCTTCCCTTTTATTTCAACAAGATTAAAAGCCGTTAAAGGTTGTCCCGTATTCGATAATACAGTATTCATTGTATTACAAATATCAACATCATGCTGCTTACTGCAAACTTTGTACCAACCTTGTGATAAAGTTTGCGCATTTGCAGAAATACCAGCTATAAGAAAAAGGGCAGCGGCTCCAACTAATACTGAAACAGCAGAATAAACATTTTTATGCGACATGATTAAGTTAATCCTTTCAACGCGCTCTTAAGTAACTTCAAAAAAATATTAAATATAATTCCAACTTAATTTATTAAATTATAATGAAATAACAATTAATTTTACTATTTTTACTTCAATATAAAAAAAAAAGTCAAATTTAGAGAAAAAATACGACGAGCCATTCTAATTTTTATACACTCATATCATTTCCCCTCTTCATCACATTGGTATTTGATGCAATCTATCCATAAAACACCTCTGTGCATTTAAACTAAGATTACACAAACGAATCAATATTGCAATATTAATTAAAATAAACTCTGATACTACTCTAAAAAACTTACTAATTAAAATTTTTACATTTATTACTCTTCATGTTAAGCTTATAGAACCTTTGCAACAGGTGTTGCAATGCATGAAGCTCTAAAATATCAGATAAATTTTACTGTTTTCCTTGTGTGATACACAAAAACAAAATCATCTACGATATTATTGAAACATTTAATGAATTAAAACCACTGATTGTCTAAAATTTCTGCATAATTGTAAGAGAGCTTTTTGCTAATGAACAATTTGCTGCCCTTGTTTACAAAATAATAGTGATACGCTTTTGTAATAAAAATTTTATATTCCATAGCGTTTAACTAAACAGTTTAGTTTAAAAATACGCTACTAAAGAAGTGCTTTTTTCTTAATTAAACAACACATTTTCTTAGAGAGAAAATCTATAACTGCTGAAAATATTTTATTTATAAAAAACTTTCTTAAAATATAATAACATATTAATTTATAATAATAATTTATCTTTTTTCTATTTCTATATTGTATGAAAGATCCTAATAGCGCAAACCTCTCTTATGTTGAATCAATAAAATTTATCCACTTGTACATCACAAGCGGAGTTAGTTTTATAGATAAACTACTGAACAAAGGAAACCCTCCCTATGAATCATCTCACGTGCCTAAAGCCATAATAAATTTATGCTCATATATTAAACATCTATTATTGCACTTCTGTACAAATATCATCTCTCAGTTTTATAACGTGAATAAAAAATATAGCTTTTATCAATTTCTTTTAAGTTATTTCTTAAATAAAAGAAGCTTCTAAAATGATAAATTCTTTTCAGCTTTCACAACATCAAAGATATAAATCGTTAATGATTTAAGTTTTAAGAAAAAATGAATTCAAAGTATCATTTTGTTTCCCTATATAACACAATTTAGAGCTATAAAATATTTCTCTTATCGTATTAATGAAACAATATTTATGATATGAGATGTATCGTCATTAAAATAATTAATCAGATAAAAATAAAAAACTACAAGCACAAAAAATTATGCATAAAAAGAAAACATAAAAAAGATATATGAGTTTATTATTTAATATATATATTAAATCTTATATGATAAGAATAACAGATAATATATTACGTGTATAATATTACTTTATTATAAATAATAAATAATAAGTAATAACTCAAAAAATAAAATATATTATTACTAATATGTTTTAACTATTGTTTAGTATATCAGCTTAATTTCTCTGTATTTATATGAGTAAATTTTTAATTGAATAACTCTTCAACATGGGAACGCATACGATTCATAATACTCTTTCTCTTTTCTGGCAGCATTATATTATATATTTCTCTCGTGCTTCTACATAATAAAGGAGCAGATTTTACATTCGAAGGATTGCGCATCACCATATCCTTTATACCACTAATTATCTCTTCTTCAAAATCTGAGACACTAATCACCATTCATTCTTCAAAGTGCTTTATTAATTCAGGATCTATTGAATTGATTGCATCTTTTGCCCATCTAAAATCTTTTTTCCTCCAACCAAAATCTTTCCGTAATAAATCCCCTATATCACTGTCCAACAGACTCTCTTGAATTTTACAAGAAAGAACCATAAAGGGATAGAGTCGTATCGTTTCATCAATCGCTCTATCGTTAAGAGTTTCTACATTTGCTGTATCATCACTCATTCCTAATTCAGAAGCGCTTCGAGACCTTAGATATTCTGTTGCTTTACTTAATTTTCTTTCATACTCTCCTACTCTATACTCTCTTGCCCTATGCGCTCTATATGCTAAATTCTCCATTTCTTGCGCTAAATCACTTAGTTTTGAAGAAAGCTTATAACGCTCTTCATTAAGGTCTCTGTGTTCTTGTAGCAGCTTATCATGTTCTATATTATGAGAACGTATTTGCGAAAGTGTTAAATCAGCAAATGTCTTTTCAATGAATTTCATCCTCTTTTCAATAACTTGTAGTCTTTCTTTAATACGCTTATATTTCTCATCAAGCGTTAAACCAGAAAGAGATAATTCGGTTAAGCTAAACTTAGCGTGAGCGTTTTTTACGCCATATATCAAAGTGAGTAATAAAAAGACGATAGTTAGACACTTTTGTAATGAAGAAAACATGCTATCTTTACCTAAATTTTTTTTCTAAAAAATTTACAGGAGCTTATTAGCTTATTATATTGAAAGTGCTATTTATTGCAGTTAAACCGTCTAATCTATTTCCTTCATTATATCAATACGTATATAATAAAAACCAAATAAATATATAAGGGCTCTTTATTATAAACTTAAATTTTATTCAGAATGATTTTATAAAAATGAGTAACAGTTCTGAAACAATAAAGAAATTTTTTAAACAGAATGTTGTTCTGCCATTTCGACAAGCTGTGTTATAATATTCGCTGCTCCAACAAGCCTTTCATCCGCTGTGGACCAATCACGAATAAGAGCAATACTTTGATCTGGTCGGATTTTTGCCATTGAACCTTGTTTTCCCACCCACTGAACAAGAGCAACACTATTTGCGAAATAGTTATTACGAAACTGTATGACAATCCCCTTTGGTCCTGTATCTAATTTTTCTACATGCGCTTTTCGACACAATGTTTTGATATAAAAGACTTTAAGAAGGTGTTGAACCTCAAGGGGTAAAGGACCAAAGCGATCAATTAACTCCGCTGCAAATTCATCAATTTGTTCTAAATCATCAAGTTCTGTTAAACGACGATAAAGTCCCATACGTAACGATAAGTCAGGCACGAAACTTTCTGGTATCATCACTGTTGTACCAAGGGAAATTTGAGGTGACCATTGCTTATCTTCATTTAGCTCTCCATCTTTTAATTCAGCAACAGCTTCTTCAAGCATTTTTTGATAGAGTTCAAATCCAACTTCTTTGATATGCCCCGATTGCTCTTCACCTAAAAAATTGCCTGAACCGCGGATATCCATGTCATGGCTTGCCAATTGAAAACCGGCCCCTAAGGTGTCAAGAGATTGTAACACTTTAAGACGGCGATCAGCAGCAATTGTTAAAACTTTACCAGCAGGAAATGTAAAGAGAGCATACGCACGTTGTTTTGAACGTCCTACCCTACCACGTAACTGATAAAGGGCAGAAAGACCAAACATCTCAGCACGATGCACAATTAGGGTATTGGCTGTTGGAATATCAAGACCTGATTCAATAATGGTTGTTGAGAGCAGCACATCATATTGTCCATCATAAAATGCATTCATGATATCATCAAGTTGTCCAGCCGGCATTTGTCCATGAGCCACAACGAATTTCAGTTCTGGCACATGTGTTTTGAGATATTCTTCTACAAAAGCCAGATCAGAAATACGAGGACAAACATAGAAACTTTGTCCACCACGATAATATTCTCGAAGCAGGGTCTCTCGTATAACAAGTGCATCAAAGGGTGAAATAAAAGTACGAACCGCCATTCTATCAATGGGGGGGGTTGTTATCAATGAAAGTTCACGTACACCCGATAAAGCTAACCCTAAAGTGCGTGGTATGGGAGTTGCTGAAAGTGTGAGAACATGAATATCACTTTTAAGCTCTTTTAAACGCTCTTTGTGTTTGACACCAAAATGCTGTTCCTCATCAATGATAAGAAGACCTAACCGTAAAAAATTAACTGCATCACTTAATAATGCATGGGTTCCAATGACAATATCGATTGTACCATCTGAAACACCTTTTTTTACTCGTGCAAGTTCTTTCGCTTTTACAAGCCTCGAAGCATGTCCAATTTTAACCGGTAATCCTTGAAAACGCGAAATAAATGTTTTGTAATGTTGACGTGAAAGCAAAGTTGTCGGTACAACAACAGCAACCTGATATCCATTTAATGCTGCAACAAAAGCACTTCGAATGGCTACTTCAGTTTTTCCAAAACCAACATCACCGCATATCAAGCGATCCATCGGCTTGCCTGAGGCTAGATCGTCCAAAACAGCATCAATTGCATTCATTTGATCTTCCGTTTCTTCATAGGGAAAGCAAGCAACAAACTCATCAAATGGTCCAATTGGTGGAAGTAAAGCAGGCGCAGCACGAGTCATACGCTCTGCAGCTATACGGATTAATTGCCCTGCCATTTCCAATAAATGTTTTTTAAGCCGAGCTTTACGTGCCTGCCAAGCAACACCTCCTAATTTATCTAAAGTTACCTCTGTTCCTTCTGAGCCATAACGTGAGAGAAGCTCAATATTTTCAACAGGTAAAAAGAGTAAATCACCTCCAGCATATCTAATTTCAAGGCAGTCTCGTAAAATTCCAGTGGTTCTGATGGTTTTAAGACCAACAAATTGGCCAATACCGTGGTCGATATGCACAATAATATCACCAGAATTTAAAGCAGAAATTTCAGAAATAAAATTTGTATTATTCTTACGCCGCTTTGGCGATCTTATAAAACGATCGCCAAGGATATCTTGCTCTGCTATAATAGCCAAATCTTCAGCCACAAAACCATGTTCTATCATGATAACAGCTGCTAATATGCGATCCCGAGGTGTTGCTTTGACAGTTTGCAAAGATTTTGCAACATCTATTTTTTTCAATCCATGCTCATCGAGAACTTGTAACAAACGATTGAGAGATCCTTCACTCCAACACGCTAAAAGCACTTTTTTACCAGCAGCGCGTAAAGATGCGATATGATCAATAACACTTGAAAAAACATTTTTTTCCTGCGCATTACGCTCTTTTACAAAATCATATCCCTGTTTAACATGTGCGTGAATAATAGTTTGTTCCAAACTTTGTGGAACATTAAAAGGAGAAAAATCAATACGCTGTGAAGATTGTTGCGCACCTTCCAAAACACGCTCTGGCGTTAAATAAAAAAGACTAGGATCTATTGGATGATAAGAAGTAGAATTTTTTTCATCACTTTCGCGCTCTTTGCGCGCATTATAATAGTCTTCAATAAGACGATAGCGCTCAATGAAGACTTCTTCTATGAGATGCTCAAAAACTATCGGTAAGTTGCCACAATGATCAAAAAAGCTATCAAGGTTTTCATAAAAAAATGGAAGCCAATGTTCCATACCGGCAAAACGCCGACCTTGAGAAATTGCTTCATAAAGCATGTTATTTTTTTGTGATACACCAAATGTACGGGTATAATTGCTTTTAAAACGACTGATGCGTTCTGGTGTAAGAACAACCTCACTCATTGCCTGTAATAAAAGTTCAGTTTTTTGGCCTGTTGTCCTTTGACTTTCTGGATCAAATACGCGGATACTTTCTAGGGTATCTCCAAAAAAATCAAGGCGTAAAGGTTCAACATCCATCGGAGAAAAGATATCAAGTATTCCTCCTCTTACAGCAAACTCACCAACATCACGGACAACCGTAACGCGTTCAAAACCATTGGTTTCTAGAAATTGAATAAGATTTCCCATGTTATTGCGCTGGCCAACACGTGCGTGAATAAGCTGAGCTTCTATCATTTCACGAGGAGGCAACTTTTGCATAATTGCATTTGCTGTTGTTAATATAATTGCAGAATATGGATCTTTCCGTAAATTTGCTATGTGTGCCAATGTTGATAGTCGACGTGCCATAACAGCAATTCCTGGTGATACGCGATCATAAGGCAAACAATCCCATGCAGGAAATTGAAGTACGGGTAAATTGGGTTCAATAAAATTTAAAACTTGTTGTAAATGCGCAATTTTTGTTCCGTCACGGACAACATAGATGAGCGGTTTACCTTGTGCAATTTCTGAACTTAATTTAGCAAGCGCAAAGGCTTCAAATCCATCAGTAACGCCATCTAAAATCATACGAACAGAATTATTTTTGGGAATAACAATTTTTTTAAATATAGGCATCGGGATTAATAACTTAAGCAAGTACGATAATTGGCAATATCACGGAAAAGTGGACTATCAACTTCAGAGGGGGGCAAAATTTCTCCAGTAATCCATGTGAGTAAATCACGATCATCAAAAGACATAATATACTCAAGCTCAGAGAGCGTTTTATCATTCATCCCAGTAATATGAGCATCGACATAATGTCCAAAAATGAGATCCATTTCACGAATACCGCGATGCCATGCACGAAAAATCAATCGACGACGACGAGCATCTAATTGATTTTTGTCAACGACAAAAACTGTCATAAAAAATCTCCTTTAATAAAGTAATATAAACTATTCAATTAGTCGTATAAAATTTTTACCTTGCTTTAAGGAAGTTCTATAATCTTTTGTTCTTTAAGTGTAATTCGACGATGCATTTGCTTAGCCAAAGCGTAATTATGTGTTGCAATAAGAGCAGAAAGACCAGACTGACGAACAAGGATAGATAAAGCTTGAAAGACATAAGTTGAAGTTACTGGATCAAGATTTCCTGTAGGTTCATCAGCCAAAAGAACCGAAGGGCCATTTGCTACTGCACGTGCAATAGCAACACGTTGTTGTTCTCCTCCCGATAACTCTGAGGGACGATGGTTCGCACGATGAGAAATACGCAGATACGTCAATAATTTGCGTGCACGATCTTCTGCTATGGATTTTTTTAATCCTGCTATCATTTGCGGTATCATGACATTTTCTAACGCCGTAAACTCTGGAAGTAAATGATGAAATTGATAAACAAAACCAATATCATTTCGTCTTATAGCTGTTCGCTCACTATCAGAGCGCTTTGCACAAGAAACACCTCGTAACATCACATCACCAGCGGTTGGTTTTTCTAATAATCCAGCAATATGAAGAAGTGTTGATTTTCCAGCACCAGATGGTGCAACAAGTGCGACAAGCTCTCCACGATTAAGAATAAAATTCGCTTTATCTAAAACAATGAGTGGCTTATGACTCTCGAAAAAGTGTCTTTCAATCTCTACAAGCTCTAAAATAGCTGTCATTATTCATACCTCAAAGCTTGTACGGGATCTAGCTTAGCAGCACGCCATGCCGGAATGAGAGCAGCAAGAAATGACAAGAATAAAGCCATCATAGCAACCAAGATGGTCTGTTTCCACTCAATTTGTGCAGGCAATTTTGTTAAAAAATAAAGTTGAGGATTAAAAACGTCGACATTAAATAACCAAGATATAAAATCTTGGATATGATTAATATTCGCGGTCGCGATAACACCTAAAACTAAACCCAATATAGTTCCAATAAAACCAATCATCATTCCTGTAATGATAAATATACGCAAAATCGCACTTTGTTGAGCACCCATCGTGCGTAAAATTGCAATATCATGACTTTTATCTTTTACAAGCATAATCAGTCCTGAAATAATATTTAAAGCAGCAACAAGAACGATCAGAGAAAGAATGAAAAACATAACATTTCGTTCAATCTGTAAAGCTGAAAAAAAAGCCTGATTACGTGTACGCCAATCAATTAAATAAACCTGTTGATCAACTGCTTTTTCTACAACGGGTTTTATTTGATCAACTGCATCAGGATCATTTAAAAATAACTCTAAAGACTGAACCTTATCGCCTAAATTAAAAAACATTTGTGCTTCATGAAGAGGCATAAAGACAAATATTGAATCATATTCAGACATACCAACTTCAAAAATAGCAACGACTTTATAAGCTTTCACACGTGGGGTAACGCCAAAAGGAGTCTCATCACCATCTGGAGTAATAATACGAATATCTCTTCCAACTGTCAGTCCTAATTTTTCTGCTAAGCCACTTCCAATTGCAACACCTTCTTCTTGATCAAACCGAGAAATCGATCCTAATTTAATGTTTTGAGAGACTGTTTTAAGCTTTTCTAGATCTTGTTTGCGCATACCACGAACTAACGCGCCAGAGCCACCTTGAACTTCACCTTGAACAAGCGCTTGACCTTCAATAACAGGTAAAGCAAACTTCACACCATTTGTAGTTTCTAAAGAAGAAATAAGAGTCTTATAATCAGAGAAACCAGAATCAACTGTTTGAATAATAAGATGCCCATTCATACCAAGAATACGATTGAGAAGTTCTGTACGAAAGCCATTCATCACCGCCATAACAACAACCAGAGCAAATACGCCCAACATAATCCCAATAAGAGAAATAATTGAAATAACAGATGCAACGACATGTTTTTTATTGGGAATCATATAACGAAAAGCGATCATCCACTCATAAGATGAAAAGCATTTTTTTTTCAGCCTCTTCATAATATTTCCTATTAAATTATAGAAAGTTGGCTGAGCACATCTTCAACCTTTAGAGATTTTTTTATTCCTGTTTTTCGATCTTTAATTTCAACTTCATTTTGTGCAATACTGTTAGGACCAACAATGATTTGCGTTGGCAAACCAATCAAATCCATTGTTGCAAATTTTGATCCAGGGCGTTCATTTCTATCATCTAATAACGGATCAAAACCAACCTTCTTTAATCCCTGATAGAGAAACTCACATGCCTGTGTGCATTTTTCATCATCGGGCTTCATATTGATAATCCCAAAATCAAACGGTGCCATAAACTTTGGCCAAATAATACCATTTTCATCATGAGAAGCCTCAATAGCGGCCGCAACAAGACGCGAAGGCCCAATACCATAAGATCCCATAGAGACCACATGCTCTTTTCCATCTTGTCCCATAACTTTTGCTCCCATTGGAGCAGAATATTTAGTACCAAAGTGGAAAATATGCCCTACTTCAATACCACGCGCTGAAAGACGATTATGATCAGAAACTTTAGCCCACTCCTCTTCATTATGCATTTCTTCCGTTGCTGCATAAAAAGATGTCCATTGCTTAACAATATCATCTAAAACAGCTTTATCACTAAAATCGATTGAACTATCAGGAACGGTAAGTTCAAGAAATTGTTTATCACAGAAGATAGCACTCTCTCCTGTTTCAGCCAAAATGATAAATTCATGACTGAGTTCCCCCCCTATTGGACCTGTATCTGCACGCATAGGAATTGCTTTTAAGCCAAGGCGAGAAAAAGTGCGTAAATAAGCAACAAACATACGATTATAAGATGTTTCAGAGCCTTCATAATCAAGATCAAAAGAATAAGCATCTTTCATTAAAAATTCTCGTGCTCGCATCACACCAAAACGTGGACGAATTTCATCACGAAATTTCCATTGAATATGGTATAAATTAAGCGGAAGATCTTTATAAGAACGAACATAAGAGCGAAAAATATCTGTTACCATCTCTTCATTGGTTGGACCATAAAGTAAATCACGCTTTTGACGATCTTTAATGCGGAGCATTTCCAAACCATAATCATCATAACGACCGCTTTCACGCCAAAGATCAGCAGACTGAATTGTAGGCATCAATATTTCTATTGCACCCGCACGTTCTTGCTCTTCACGAATAATTTTACAAACTTTATCAAGCACTTTTTTTCCCAAAGGAAGCCAAGAATAAATCCCTGATGTTTGTTGTCGAATCATTCCAGCGCGCAACATGAAGCGATGAGAAACAATTTCTGCTTCTTTAGGATTCTCTTTTAAAAGTGGAAGGAAATATTGAGAAAGACGCATTGAAATAATTAACTCCTAATCAGATCTATCATATCGGAACAATTTATCACACCCTCTATTCATCTATAGCCGCATTCTGAATACTTGCAAATATAACGATCTTATCATTTAAAAATTTATTGTGCTTTATTCTCTATTTTTCTTATTTAGCAATAAAATAAAAATGCTCTTCTCTTTTTAAATAACGTAATAGGAAAGTTCTTTTATTTTGACCGATGTAAAAAAACTGTACAGATAGGTTTTTTTTGCCAAATTTCATGAACAGCCGCTCTTACTGCACGTCGTGTTGCCTCTCGAATAAGTTCATTATTTTTCTGTTTCATGCGTGGGATATTATAAACTGTATTTTCTACGATATCTAAAAGAATATCTTTTAAACTTTCCCCCTTTCCATTACTTTCAGGTAACCCGAATGTTGTTAGACCTATATCCCCTAATAATTCATGCTTACTATTTATATGGAGAGAAATAGTAACATGACCAGCATAACTTAGTTTACGGCGTTCACGAATCCCTAATTCATCTTCATCTCCAATTAAGCAACCATCCTTATAGATGCGGCCAACAGGAACTTGATCAATAACTTCTACAGGCTCTGGTGCAAGACGTAACATATAGCCATTTCTGATATCCATAACAGTTTTAATACCCGCTTGACGTGCTAAAGTTGCCTGAGCCTTAAGATGCATTGCTTCCCCATGTACAGGGACAAGTATTTGTGGCTTTATCCAATCATACATCTGTAAAAGTTCTGAACGACGGGGATGACCTGAAACATGAACAAGTGCATCTTCATTCGTAATAATTTTAATACCCAAATCAATGAAACGATTTTGTACCTCAATAATCGCTTTTTCGTTTCCTGGAATACTTCGTGATGAATAAATAACGGTATCACCAGCGGAAAGTGCAATATTTTTCATTCCATCACGTGACAGTTTAGCCAAAGCAGCACATGGCTCACCTTGGCTCCCTGTGACAATTAAAACAAGATCTTTTCGCGAGATGTACCCATAATCATCTTCCGTTACAAATGGTGCTAAACCATTCATATAACCAAGCTCTTGTGCAACCATAATACTTCGCTTAAGGGAACGCCCAATGACAAGCACCTTACGTCCAGCAGCTTCAGCTGCAAGAGCAATAGAACGTATCCGACCAATATTAGAAGAAAAAGTTGCTATCGCAACGCGCCCTTCAGCTTTAGAAATAATCTCTGAAAGACTGGCTTGAACTTGCTGTTCTGAAGGAGAGATACCATCCCGACATGCATTTGTGGAATCACAAAGTAATGCTAAAACACCTTTTTTGCCTAAAGCACGAAATCTTTTTTCATCGGTTACAGCCCCGAGTGAAGGGGTATGATCAATTTTCCAATCACCAGTATGAATCACAGTCCCCAAAGAGGTTGTAATTGCTAAAGATACAGATTCTGGTATTGAATGGTTAACGGCTATAGCCTCTACAGCAAAGGAACCTACCTGAAAACAATCACCAGCTTGAAAAATATTGAGTAAAATTTTTTGAGATTCAAAATCTAATTGTTTTTTAGTTTCCAATAATCCTGCCGTAAAAGGCGTACAGTAAATCGGCACTTGTAACTTTGGACATAAATCAAGAACGGCCCCATAATGATCTTCATGTGCATGTGTTAAAACAAGACCCCGTATATTGTGTTTTTCACTTTCTAGAAAACGAATATCAGGCAAAACAAGATCGACACCTGGTAATTCAGAACCAGCAAAACTAATCCCCATATCAACCAGCAGCCATTCACGAAGATATTGGGGACCAAATCCGTAAGCAGCTAAATTCATCCCTATTTCACCTACACCTCCCAGAGGTAAAAAAACAAATTCACATCTATTGGCTGCAACCATAAACATCTCCCAAATCATTAAGGTATCTGATGATAAAATAATTTTTCAATAACGGCCTGCATTAACAGAATCAGCCAAACCAAAATGAACATCCCCAGCTGTTATAATGGCTGTCTGACCGTCTTTTCGCTTTATGATGCAGTTAAAATCACTATCAAGACCATCAAAAATACCCTCAATGACTTTTTCATCATTCACCACTTTGACATGTTTCCCAAGATGAGCGGAATATAAAAGCCATTTTTTTCGGATTATTTCACATCCTTTTGGTTGTTTCCAAAGAAGGTAATTTTTAGAAAAACACTCCGTCAAAACCGTAAATAATTGTTCTGCATCAATACGCAACCCGATATTCTTTAAGCTTGAAGTGGAATAGGGCGCATCTTCATAATTATATTTCACATTTATTCCAATCCCAATAACCAAGGCATATTGTTGTGATGACAATTTTAAAATCTCAAGCAAAACTCCAGAGCTTTTTTCTCCTCTGAGCAAAATATCGTTTGGCCATTTTAAGCTCACAATATTGTTTGTCTGCTTTTCCTCTTTTATCAATTGTTTTATTGCCTCTGCCACACTTACTCCAGCAACAAAACCAAGTTGAGCCGCAGTTTGATGAACAATATCATCAATTAATAAAAGACTAGAATAAAGGTTCCCTTTTGGACTAGACCAAGTCCTCCCTCTTCTTGCTCTTCCCTGTGATTGTTCTTGTGCAACAATCCAAAGATTACCTTGATGACCAGTTTGCGCTTTTCGTTGCGCAATAAGATTTGTTGAATCAACACTATCGTACGCTTCAACAGTGTATCCCTGTTTTTGTGCAAAATCTGATAAAGTATAAACCATATTCATTAAAACAATGCTGTTGCTGCTTTTTCTGCTAGCTCAGCGAACCAAACTCCAAAAAGCGCGTAAAATAAAATAAAGAATACAGAAAGACCAAGACAAAATTGAAGCTCTTTCGATAAAGCAACAAAATGCGCTTTTGCATCATCAAACCACATAATTTTAATGACTCGCAAATAGTAAAAAGCCCCAACTACAGACGCTATCATCCCAACGACAGCAAGTGGCGTAAGTCCAGCGTGGACAGCAGCAGAAAATGTATACCACTTTCCAAAAAAACCAGCCATAGGAGGTATGCTTGCTAAAGAAAAAAGCTGTATTGTCATCACAACAGCCATAAACGGATTCGTCTTTGCTAACCCTGAAAGATCATAAATATTTTCAACATTTCCATTCTGAGAGCGCATTCCAAGAATAAAGGCAAATGAACCAAGCGTCATTCCAAGATAAATAGTCATATAAAGGATAACGCTTTTTATCCCAAGCATATCTCCAGCAGATAAACCAACAAGTGCATAACCCATATGACTGATCGACGAATAAGCCATTAAGCGCTTAATATTATTCTGACCGATTGCAGCAAAAGCACCCAGTATCATTGATGTAATCGCCATGAACACCAAAATTTGTTGCCATGCAGGCATCACGTTATCAACACGCCCTAGGGGAATAAAGGTCACCACAATAATACGGATGATTAAAGCCATTGCAGCAACTTTAGGGGCACCAGCAAAAAATGCTGTAATCGGTGTGGGCGCTCCTTCATAAACATCAGGTGTCCACATATGAAACGGAACAGCAGAAATTTTGAAAGCCAAACCAGCTAAAATAAAGACAATTCCAAAAATGACCCCCAATTGTACATTTTTGCCCTTTAAAGCAAGAGCAATTTCGTGAAAACCAATTTGACCGGTAAAACCATAAAGCAAAGAAATACCATAAAGAAGCAACCCTGAAGATAATGCTCCTAAAACAAAGTATTTTATACCGGCTTCAGAAGATTTTACATTATTACGATTAATCGCTGCTAAAACATATAAAGCTAAAGATTGCAGCTCTAACCCCATATAAAGCGACAGCATATTACCCGCTGAAATCATAAACATCATTCCAAGGGTTGCTAAAAGAACAAGTACTGGAAACTCAAATATATTAAACTTTTGTGCATTGGCAAAACCAACAGACATGATAAGAGAAAAGAGTGCACCAATAAGCATTAAAATTTTCATATAACGACTAAAGGAATCGATAACGAGCGCATTGGTTTGAAATGAACCATTTTTCGGAAAAACTATAAGAATAATAATGGTTGCCACAAGAAGTGCCATAGCTAAACCTGTCACTGTTAAAGAAGCACGTGTATTGGAATAAACACCAATCATAAGCAGCATGACAGCTCCTAATGCAATTAAAAGCTCTGGAAGAATTAAGACTAATTGCGCTATTATTTCAGTTTGCATGTGCATTCTTCCCTTATCTAGTGCAGTTTATTGATGAGGGTTTCTACGGAAAACGCCGTTGCCTTAAGAATAGGCGTTGGATAGATACCAAAGAATATTGTAAGAATAACCATTGGATAAAGGAGGAGTTTTTCTCTTAAAGAAAGATCTATTAATACTTTTAAATTCTCTTTATCCAAGGAACCAAAAATCACACGCCGATAAAGATAAAGGGCATAGGCTGCCGATAAGATAACACCTGTTGTTGCTAAAACAACAACCAATTTATTTACTTGAAAAACACCTATTAAGGTTAAAAATTCACCCAAAAATCCTGAGCTTCCAGGCAAACCAACATTTGCCATGGTAAAAATTAAGAAAACAACAGCATATTTAGGCATATTATTCACTAAACCACCAAACGCTGAAATTTCACGTGTATGCAAGCGATCATAGATAACCCCAACACAAAGAAACAATGCTGCTGAAACAATTCCATGGGATAGCATCTGATAAATAGCCCCTTGTATCCCCTGTTCATTCACAGCAAAAATACCCATCGTTACATATCCCATATGCGCTATTGAGGAATATGCAATAAGTTTTTTGATGTCACTTTGAACAAGTGCAACCAGTGATGTATAAATAATAGCGATAAGCGATAATGTGAAAACAAAAGGCGCAAAATCTGCTGAAGCGATAGGAAACATAGGTAAAGAAAAACGAAGAAAACCATACCCACCTAATTTAAGTAAGACACCAGCTAAAATAACAGAACCCGCTGTCGGTGCTTCTACGTGAGCATCAGGGAGCCATGTATGAACTGGCCACATTGGCATTTTAACTGCGAAAGAAGCAAAAAATGCAAGCCATAGCCATATTTGCATATGAGCAGGAAACTGATAATTGAGTAAAGTTGGTATATCAAGTGTCCCAGCCTCCCAATACATAACCATAAGAGCAACCAGCATAAGCACTGAACCAAGTAAAGTATATAAGAAAAACTTTATACTTGCATAAACACGACGTGCTCCTCCCCATACACCTATAATGATAAACATTGGAATGAGGCTGCCTTCAAAAAAAACATAGAATAGCATTGCATCAAGAGCACAAAAAACACCAATAATCGCAACTTCTAGAAGAAGAAACGCAATCATATAGGCTTTTAATCTCTCTTTAACATTCTCCCAACTTGCTAAAATACAGAAAGGCAAAAGAAAAGCCGAGAGAACAACAAAAAGAATAGAAATACCATCGACCCCCATATGATAGCTAATACCACCCCCTAACCAACTGGATTTTTCAACCATTTGAAAATTTTGGTTGCTAGAATCAAATCCTATCCAAATAATTAAAGAAATAATAAAAACAAATAGAGTCGTAAAAAATGCGACATTACGTATATTATGGCGTGCTACTTCACTATCATCTTTGATAAACAAAATCAGAAGAACACCAACAAGCGGCAAAAATGTAACCGTAGAAAGAATAGGCCAATCGGTCATTAGTTTACGCCCCCGATCATCATCCATGTAATGAGCAATGCAACGCCGATAAGCATTGCAAATGCATAGTGGTAAAGATAGCCTGTTTGCATTCGAACAACTCTATTTGTAATATCAACAACACGCGCTGCAATACCATTGGGACCTAGACCATCAATAATCTTACCGTCTCCCACTTTCCAAAGAAAAGAACCAATTCTAAAGGTAGGACGAACAAATAAAAAGTTATATAATTGATCGAAATACCACTTTTGGTAAAGAAAGTGATACACTCCTGGCATAATACGCGCCATTTTCTTGGGAAGAGAGGGAGCCACAATATAAAATAAATAAGCCAACATAAACCCAAGAATCATTGCTATAAAAGGCGACCATTTTACCCAATTAAAAACATGGTGAGCATCATGAAGAATATGATTATGGCTGCTTGTAAACAATGCTCCCTTCCAAAAAGCATTATACAAGTCACCAAAAAAGTAAGGTTGGAAAACGACACCAGAAAATATTGCTCCAATAGATAAAAGAAAGAGTGGAATCAACATAACTGGAGGCGATTCATGAACATGATGCATCACATCAACTGTTGCCCGTGGTTTACCATGGAATGTCATAAAGATAAGTCGCCATGAATAGAAACTTGTTAAAAAGGCAGCAAAAACAAGAAGATAAAAAGCATATCCTGAAGCAATATTATGAGATGCAAAAGCAGACTCTATAATCGCATCTTTTGAGAAAAAACCTGCAGTCCCGAAAAGTGTTCCTGGAATTCCAACTCCGGTCAAGGCAATGGTCCCGACCATCATCATCCAATAGGTGACCTTTATATGTTTGCGTAACCCACCCATTTTTCGCATATCTTGTTCATCAGATACAGCATGAATCACAGAACCTGCACCAAGAAACAATAAGGCTTTAAAAAAAGCATGCGTAAAAAGATGAAAGACAGCAGCGCCATAAGCTCCAACACCTAATGCCACAAACATATAACCAAGTTGAGAGCATGTAGAATAAGCAATAACACGCTTAATATCATTCTGCACCAACCCCACAGTTGCTGCAAAAAACGCTGTTGTTGCACCAACAATAATAATCACGCTCAAAGCAGTTGAAGAAAGTTCAAAAATTGGCGACATACGCGCAATCATAAAAACACCAGCCGTTACCATTGTAGCGGCATGAATAAGCGCTGATACAGGGGTTGGCCCTTCCATTGCATCAGGCAGCCAAGTATGTAAAAGAAATTGTGCGGATTTTCCCATCGCACCAATAAATAATAAAAGACATGTAATGGTAATTGCCGTCTGCCCATCAAATTGCCAATCTAAAAATGTCATATTTTGTATAAAGCTCTTGTCGGCAGCTTTTGCAAAAATAGAGGCAAAATCAACCGATTGGAACAAAACAAAAATACTAAAGATTCCTAAGAGAAAACCAAAGTCTCCAACACGGTTAACTACAAAAGCTTTCATTGCGGCCTTATTAGCAGAATCGCGCTGAAACCAAAAACCAATGAGTAAATAAGAAGCAAGTCCGACACCTTCCCATCCAAAAAACATCTGAATCAAATTATTGGATGTGACCAACATAAGCATCATAAATGTAAACAAAGAAAGATAAGAAAAAAAACGAGACCTTGAAGGGTCATGGTGCATATAACCAATTGAATAAATATGCACTAATGCCGAAACACTATTCACAACAATAAGCATGACAGCTGTTAATGCATCAACATGTAAAGCCCAATTAAAGCTTAAGTCACCAACAGTCATCCAATGTAATACCAATACATCAATCGCTGGAATATGACCAAGTGCAGTACTGAAAAATGCTATCCACGATAATATGGCAACAACAACCATAAAGCTACATGTTATCAATTCACTCGCACGATCTCCTATCGTTTTTCCACCTAGTGCAGCAATTAAAAAACCCAAAAGCGGAAGAAAGACAATCGTATAATACATCACTGGTTAGCCTTTCATTACATTAACATCTTCAACCGCAATGGAACCACGATTACGGAAAAAAACGACCAGAATTGCTAAACCAATGGCAGCTTCAGCAGCTGCTACGGTTAAGACAAATAAAGCGAATACCTGACCAACGAGATCATGAAGAAATGCTGAAAATGCAACAAAATTGAGATTAACTGAAAGCAATATAAGCTCAATGGACATCAAGATAATAATCACATTTTTTCTGTTGAGAAAAATTCCAGCAATACCAATTGTAAACATCAAAGCAGAAACAGTGAGATAATGTGTAATATCAATATACATCTGCATAGCCCCCCTTACATACCTTTGCCTGATTCAACTTGTTTGATTTCAATGGCACTTTCTACCGTTCTAGAAACTTGCTCCGCAATAGATTGCCGCTTTACTCCTAATTTATGACGAAGTGTTAAAACAATAGCTCCAATCATTGCAACCAATAAAATCATTCCAGCAATTTGAAAATAGAAAACATAATCCGTATAGAGAATATCACCTAATGCTTGTGTATTTGTTCGCTGCGCTAAATCTGGCATTGGTTGCGTAACATGCGTTCTCAAGACTGGAGAAAAATAGCTACTCATAAAAACAACAATCAATTCTACAGCGATAATAACACCAATAAGAGCTCCAATAGGAGCATACCGAAGAGTTCCACTCTTTAACTCAGCAAAATCAACTTCAAGCATCATAACGACAAATAAAAATAAAACAGCGACAGCTCCAACATACACAACAAGCAGAATAAGCCCTAAAAACTCTGCTCCTGCAAGTAAAAACAAAGCTGCTGCATTAAAAAATGCGAGGATTAAAAACAAAACAGAATGCACTGGATTGCGTGCTGTAATAACAATAACTGCACTTGTTAGCATAATAAAAGCAAACAAATAGAAAAATGCCGCCGCTAGATCTGTTAGCATAGGCTTCTCCTTAATTATTCAAACAATTGGTATAAACTTCATACCAGATTACAATTTATCGGAAAAATATCCGACACCTCATTTAACGATACACTTAACGATAAGGCGCATCCATCAATATATTTCGAGCAATTTCTCGCTCCCAGCGATCTCCATTCAATAAAAGTTTTTCTTTATCATAATAAAGTTCTTCACGTGTTTCCGTCGCAAACTCAAAATTTGGACCTTCGACAATAGCCTCAACCGGACAGGCTTCTTGACAAAAACCACAGTAGATACATTTAACCATGTCTATATCATAACGGACAGTTCTACGTGTACCATCATTGCGCCGTGGCCCAGCTTCAATTGTAATCGCTTGAGCAGGACAAATCGCTTCACATAATTTACAAGCAATACACCGTTCTTCACCATTTGGATAGCGACGCAATGCATGCTCACCACGAAAACGCTGAGATACAAAACCTTTTTCATAAGGATAATTAATCGTGGGTTTTGGTGAAAAAAATTGACGCATAGCTAAGAAAAAAGCACTCACAAATTCCAATAGAAGAAGTGACTTTGCCGCCTGAATAAAACCTGACATCGTAAAATCTCCTCTTAAACGAAATCCGTAAACTTTAAAAAAGCAGCAGTTATCACAACCATTGCTAGTGAGAGAGGAAGAAAAACCTTCCAACCAAGCCGCATGAGCTGATCATAGCGATAACGTGGAACAAATGCTTTAACCATAGCAAACCAAAAAAATACAAAACAGACTTTTAAAACAAACCAAATGATACCAGGAACCCAATTAAGCCACCAAACATCTAAGGGAGGCAGCCAACCGCCTAAAAATAGAATGGTTGTTAATGCGCACATTAAAACAATCGCAACATATTCACCTAGAAAGAAGAGCATGTAAGGCGTTGAAGAATATTCTACCATATGACCAGCAACAAGTTCGGATTCTGCTTCCACCAAATCGAATGGAGGACGGTTTGTCTCTGCAAGCGCAGAAATAAAAAATATAATAAACATTGGAAAAAGGACCAACCAATTCCAATCGAGAAAACTGTTAAAAGGAAGACCAAGAGTTGTACCAAGCCCGTGCGTTTGTTTAAAAACAATTGTTGTGAGATCTAACGAACCACTTATTAAAATGACAGTCACAAGCACAAAACCAATGGAAACTTCATAAGAAACCATTTGTGCCGCCGAACGAAGAGCTCCTAAGAAAGGATATTTTGAATTTGATGCCCATCCCCCCATAATAACACCATAAACTTCAAGAGACGAAATGGCTAAAATATAAAGCAAGCCAACATTAATCTTTGCAATCTCCCAACCCTCATTGACAGGAATAACAGCCCAAGTTGATAAAGCAAGTGTCGCTGAAACAAAAGGAGCCAAAAGAAAAACACCCTTATTTGCACCTGCAGGGATAATAGGCTCCTTAACAACAAATTTAATTAAATCTGCAAAAGACTGTAACAAACCCCATGGTCCAACAACGTTTGGTCCACGACGCAATTGTACCGCTGCCCAAATTTTTCTATCTGCATAAAGAAGATAAGCAACTAAGACCAAAAGAACGACCAAAAGAAGAAGTGTTTTTCCGATTATAATGAGTAATGGCAACAGCCAAGTCATAAAGAAATCATACATCATTATTCCTTTTCCTTTGCCTTACTTTACTGTTTGTGTAGCACGGTTTTTTGCAAGAGATGAACATTCAGCCATAACAGCAGAAGCACGTGCTATCGGATTTGTTAAATAAAAATCTTTAACCATAGAAGTAAATGCTTGACTCTCGAGAGAAACCATTTTTGAACCAAGCGCCTTAAGACCACTTATATCAGAAGGCACTATATCATCAACAGCACAAAGGTGTGGATAATCATTAAACAAGCATTGCCTTAATTGAGAAAGAGAATCAAAAGGGAGCTTTTGTCCTAAAATATCCGATAAAGCACGCAAAATAGCCCAATCTTCTTTTGCTTCACCTGGAGCAAAACCAGCCCGATTTGTCATTTGAACACGTCCTTCTGTATTCACATAAAGCCCTGATTTTTCAGTGTAAGCAGATGCAGGCAAAATAACGTCAGCAGCATGTGCACCATTATCACCATGGCTCCCAATATAAACTGTAAAAGCTTTTGTATTGGCTAATTCTACTTCATCAGCACCAAGCAAAAATAGAACTTCACAGGTTTTAAGTATATTTGCAACCCCAAGCTTAGAAGTAAAGCCTATGTCCAACCCTCCAACAATCGAAGCTGCATTATGAAGAACCCCAAACCCATTCCATGTCTCACTAAGAGCACCTATATTATCAGCTAATTTAGCAAGACTTTTTAAAACAGATAAACCTTCACTTCCTGAAACCGCTCCCTCTCCGATAAGAATAAGGGGCCTCTTCGCTTCTTTTAAGACATTAAAAAAAACATCCTCTCCACGAATAAGTGTCGTTAATGTATCACTCCCAGATCCAAGGTAAGAATAAGGATAACGTAAATCGACTTTCTCTCCAATTAATGCAATAGGAAAATTGCCCATCCGTTGGCGCTTTAAAATACGCGCATTTAAAACAGCTGCTTCATGACGTGGATTAGATCCCACAATAAGCAGTGCATCAGCCTGTTCAATACCTACAATTGTAGGATTAAAAATATAACTCGAGCGCCCAAACTCTGGCGATAAAGCCCCCCCTCTTTGACGACAATCAAAAAGCGTTGAGCCCAAAGAACTCAATAATGCTTTAAGGGCATACATTTCTTCAACAGAAGCAAGATCCCCCGCAATGGCTCCAATTTTTTCTGGAAAAATTTTAGAGATTACCATTTTAATTTTTGCAAAAGCTTCTGTCCAACTGACAGGTTGAAGCTTTCCATCTTTGCGTACATATGGCTTATCAAGCCGCTGAGTCCGTAATCCATCCCAAATAAAACGCGTTTTATCAGAGATCCATTCCTCATTTACATCTTCATTCGTACGCGGCATAATCCGCATAACTTCACGGCCGCGGCTATCAATACGGATAGCACTACCAAGCGCATCCATCACATCAATCGATTCCGTTTTTACCAATTCCCACGGACGGGCATGAAACGCATAAGGTTTTGAAGTTAGAGCTCCCACTGGACAAAGATCAATAACATTTCCCTGTAATTCAGATGTCATAGCTTTTTCAAGATACGTCGTAATTTCAGCATCTTCACCACGACCGATCAAACCAAGCTCAGAAATACCTGCAACTTCCGTTGTAAAACGAACACACCGTGTACAATGAATACACCGTGTCATAACAGTTTTGACAAGAGGTCCAATATATTTATCTTCTACAGCACGTTTATTTTCTGTATAACGAGAACAATCTCGTCCATAAAGCATTGCTTGATCTTGAAGATCACACTCTCCCCCTTGATCACACACTGGACAATCCAAAGGATGATTAATGAGAAGAAATTCCATAACACCTTCACGTGCTTTTTTTACCATCGGTGTATTGGTAAAAATCTCAGGTGCCTCACCGTTAGGCCCTAATCGTAAATCACGAACCCCCATAGCACAAGAAGCCTGAGGTTTTGGTGGACCACCCTTAACCTCAACTAAACACATACGACAATTTCCAGCAATTGACAAAGATTCATGAAAACAAAAACGTGGAATTTCTGCCCCAGCCGCCTCAGCAGCCTGAAGCAACGTGTAGTAATCAGGAACTTCAATCTCTTTGCCATCAACTTTGATATTTATCATCACCCATCCAACCTGCGGATAACCCACTTAAAATTTGCATTCGGTCGTTCTTAAAACAAAATCCTTTATTAAACCGCTTCTAAAGCAATATTTTTGCTTTGGACTACATTTCGCGTGTATTCATCAATTCTACGCTCGATTTCTGGACGAAAATTACGTATCAACCCCTGTACAGGCCATGCGGCAGCATCACCAAGCGCACAAATAGTGTGTCCTTCAACCTGTTTAGACACTTCAAACAAAAGATCAATCTCGCGTTTTTGCGCTCTTCCCTCAACCATACGCCCTAAAAGACGCATCATCCATCCCGTCCCCTCACGACACGGTGTACACTGACCACAACTCTCGTGCTTGAAAAAAGCAGCTATACGCCAAATTGCCTTGATAATATCGGTTGATTTATCCATAACAATCATTCCCCCTGTGCCAAAAGAAGACCCGACATCTCGCATCCCATCAAAATCCATGATCGCATCGATCATATCCTCACCACGAACGACTGGACAAGAAGCCCCCCCTGGAATAACTGCTAAAAGATTATTCCATCCACCACGAACACCACCCGTATGTTTTTCAATTAATTCACGGAATGAAACACCAAGAGCGTCTTCAAATGTACAAGGTGCATTAACATGCCCTGAAACCATAAATAATTTCGTTCCAACATTATTTGCTCGTCCGATTGATGAAAACCACGAAGCACCCCGCCGCAAAATCGTTGGAACAACGGCAATAGACTCTACATTATTTACTGTTGTTGGACAGCCATAAATCCCCATATTGGCAGGAAATGGTGGTTTAAGCCGAGGTTGTCCCTTTTTTCCCTCAAGACTTTCAAGAAGAGCTGTTTCTTCACCACAAATATAAGCACCCGCTCCATGATGAATAACAATATCACAAGCATGCCCATATTTCGTTTTTTTGCCAAGTAAACCCGCATCATAGCATTCATCAACCGCAGCTTGAAGCGCTTCACGTTCACGAATATATTCACCACGAATATAAATAAAAGCAACATTGGCTCCCATAGCAAAAGTAGCGATTGCACATCCTTCAATCAAAGTGTGGGGCTCATGACGTAAAATATCACGGTCTTTACAAGTTCCAGGTTCAGATTCATCGGCATTGACAACCAAATAATGAGGACGTCCATCATTCTGCTTTGGCATAAAGGACCACTTCATTCCAGTAGGAAAACCAGCACCACCACGACCGCGTAAACCCGATGCCTTCACTTCATCAATGATCCAATCACGACCTTTGTCAATCATTTCTTTCAGACCATTCCAATGCCCACGCAACATCGCAGCCTTTAATGATTTGTCTTTTAAACCATAAATATTGGTGAAGATACGATCTTTATCAGCTAGCATACCCCACCTTTTTTTCTATTACCCATAGCATTTTCTGCTTTTCCTCAAATGCAATTTTTAAATATCTTTTCAAGATTTCTTACTTTTCGTTAAATGTTGCCATCATGGGTAGAATAATAAAATATTTTCTCAAGAAAAATACTTAATTATGTTCCCCATTCTTTCCTTATCCTTTTTTGGTGAAGACTTGAGAGATCTTTTTTTCTTTCTCATCATCAATAAGAGAAGTTAAACCACTAATCGGTTCCGACGATTTACGACTATTTTGCGGACCAACCTCTATCTCAGAACCCTTACCTGCTTCAAATGCATCAATAATTTCTTCAAGGCGTTCAGCTGTAAGATCTTCATAAGTATCTTTAAAAATCATAACCATCGGAGCATTCACACAAGCACCAAGACACTCCACCTCTTCCCATGATAAGGTTCCATCCTGATTGGTCGCAAAAGGTTCATGATGAATTTTTTTCTGACAAACTTTAATCAATTCGTCAGAACCACGTAACATACAAGGCGTTGTACCACAAACTTGAATATGCGCTTTTGTTCCAACAGGCTTAAGCTGAAACTGAGTATAAAAAGTAGCAACTTCTAAGACACGGATATAAGCCATGGAAAGAATCTGAGCAATATGCTCAATCGCAGCACGTGTCACCCAACCATCTTGCTCTTGAGCACGCATTAATAATGGAATTACAGCAGACTGCTGACGCCCTGCAGGATATTTTTTTATGGTATTTTTTACCCATATCTGATTTTCTTTTGTAAAAGAAAACTCAGCGGGCTGATAAACATCATCTGCAAGACGGCGTACGGACATTAGCGATCAACCTCCCCAAAAACAATATCAATCGAACCCAAAATAGCTGTAGCATCTGCTAACATATGACCTCTGGTTAAAAAATCCATAGCTTGGAGATGAGCAAACCCAGGAGCACGCAACTTGACACGATAAGGCTTATTGGTTCCATCAGAAACAAGATAAACACCAAACTCACCCTTCGGAGCTTCCACAGCAACATATACTTCTCCAGGAGGTGTATGAAAACCTTCCGTATAGAGTTTAAAGTGATGAATCAGTGCTTCCATCGAGCTTTTCATTTCACTCCGCGTCGGTGGTACAATTTTGCGATCCAAGCTCGAAACCGGTCCATTTTTTTCAGTACTCAGTAAACGTTCCACACATTGGCGCATAATTTTCGCTGATTGACGCATTTCTTCCATACGAATAAGATAGCGATCATAACAATCGCTATTTTTACCTATAGGAATATCGAATTCCATTTCATCGTAACATTCATAAGGCTGACTTTTACGCAAATCCCATGGAACACCAGCTCCACGAATCATAACCCCAGAAAAACCGCGTGCCCAAGCTTCATCAATACTTACAACGCCAATATCCACATTACGCTGCTTAAAAATCCGATTTGGGGTCACAAGCGCGTCAAGTTTTCCGAGAGAAACAAGAAATGGATCAATAAAATCACCAATATCCTCAACTAAAGATTCTGGTAAATCTTGATGCACGCCACCAGGACGAAAATAATTTGCATGAAGACGAGCACCACAGGCACGCTCATAAAAAATCATCAATCTTTCACGTTGCTCAAATCCCCAAAGCGGTGGTGTTAAAGCACCAACATCCATTGCCTGTGTCGTTACATTAAGCAAATGATTAAGAATACGCCCAATTTCAGAAAACAAAACACGTATTAATTGCCCTCTTTTAGGAACTTTTATATCTAATAACTTTTCAATAGCAAGAACAAAAGCATGTTCCTGATTCATAGGAGCAACATAATCCAAACGATCTAGATAAGGACCAGCTTGGAGATAAGTCTTTGTTTCCATTAATTTTTCAGTACCGCGATGCAACAACCCAATATGTGGATCTACACGCTCAACAACTTCACCGTCCAGCTCCAGAACCATGCGCAAAACCCCATGCGCGGCAGGATGCTGCGGACCAAAATTGATATTAAAGTTTCGAACATTGACCTCAGCCACAATCAACCCCTTGCTTTTTAAAAAACTTCATATCAAATATCAAAAAAATCTATCACGCTAAAAAATATTTAATTATTTAAGAAATACAGTACCCTAATATAATGCCTTATCAAAACCAATATTATTTTTTTTCATCTGCTTTCCCATCACATGGCAAAGTATACTGTCCTCCTTCCCAAGGAGAAAGAAAATCAAAATTACGCATCTCTTGGCGCAAAACAACAGGCTCATAAATCACCCTCTTTGCTTCATTATCATAACGGCATTCAACAAATCCTGTCACAGGAAAGTCTTTGCGTAAAGGATATCCTTCAAACCCATAATCTGTTAAAATCCGTCTCAAATCCGGATGTCCTGAAAATAAAATCCCATACATATCATACGTTTCTCGTTCATACCACTCTGCACCAGGATAAACCGTACAAGCTGAAGCAACAGGAGTATTTTCATCAGTACGAACCTTTACACGTAAGCGTAAATTCTCACGAGGAGATAACAATTGGTAAGAAACATCAAAGCGCTTATCGCGAGAAGGATAATCCACACCACTAATGTCTGTAAGATTAATAAATTGACAGCGAGAATCATCACGAACAAACATTAAGACATCGATAATTGCATCAAGACGTGCCACAATGGTCAATTCACCAAAAGCAAGAACAGTCTCTTCAAGCTTATTTTTTAATTTGTTTTCCAAATAAGCAGCAAGCTCAACCAATGTTTCATCCACCATGACAAAAAAACTCTCTATCGCTCTATGGATCCGGTACGACGGATTTTTTTCTGTAGCAACAATATGCCGTATAATAATGCCTCTGCTGTAGGTGGACACCCTGGGACATATATATCGACAGGCACGATACGATCACATCCCCGCACTACTGAATAGGAATAATGATAATATCCCCCACCGTTTGCACATGATCCCATAGAAATCACATAACGTGGCTCTGGCATCTGATCGTACACTTTTCTTAAAGCAGGAGCCATCTTATTTGTCAGAGTACCTGCCACCACCATCACATCTGACTGGCGGGGTGAAGCTCGTGGTGCATATCCAAAACGCTCATTATCATAATGAGGCATTGAGCATTGCATCATTTCGATAGCACAACAAGCCAAACCAAAACTCATCCACATTAAAGAACCGGTACGTGCCCAAGTAATCAAAGCATCTGCCGAGGTAACTAAAAAACCCTTATCTGATAATTCAGCATTGATATCACGAAAAAACTTATTGTCAGATCCTATCAGCCCACCAGTATTTGGATCAATGATTCCTTTTGGTTTTGGAGCCTCAATCGTTGAATTATTAGATCTTAATTCCATTCAAGGGCTCCTTTTTTCCATTCATATATAAATCCAATAGTCAAAATCGCTAAAAACACAATCATCGACCAAAAGCCAAACATACCTATTGATTCGAATGAAACAGCCCAAGGAAAAAGAAATGCAACTTCAAGATCAAAAATAATAAATAAAATTGATACCAAATAGAAACGAATATCAAACTTCATGCGTGCATCACTAAATGAATTAAACCCACATTCATAAGCCGATAATTTTTCAGGATCGGGGGAACGATATGCTACAATGTAAGGTGTAATCAACAAAACTCCAGCAATAACCGCTGACACAATAATGAAAATCAAGACTGGCAAATAAGAGCTCAATAAATAAGCCATAACCCTCTTCCATCATAACGAAATGCCTGAGTTTAACACAATGATTCAATATTGCGTGACCAAACAGACAAATTTAACAATCGCTCTATTAACTCTATTCATACTGCTTCAAAGGCATACAGAGCGATACTTTTCTTATCGGCATAGGTAACGCAGAGCAAAGAAAGACGCAAGCCCTATTATTATAAACCATATAAAAAGAAAGAAAAAACATATTTATTCCCCGATCAAACACTCCACCACATTACTCATAGCATATGGATATTTTAAAAAGGAAATTTCATAAGGAATCACGAAATGGCGCGAGTGACGGGGCTCGAACCCGCGACCTCCGGCGTGACAGGCCAGCACTCTAACCAACTGAGCTACACCCGCGCATTTTTTTTCGAACCAATTTAATTTGGTACAAGCGGTCGTGTAAGGGGTTCATGCGTTCATGTCAAGAAGGATTATGCATTTTTAAAAAAAATTATCAAATCCCATCTTTATTCTTGCGTTTAGAAAAATTCTTCCTTAAATAGTCTCCATTCAATTGCTGATCATTGCATTGGGCGATTAGCTCAGCTGGTAGAGCGCCTCGTTTACACCGAGGATGTCGGGAGTTCGAGTCTCTCATCGCCCACCATATAGCTTTATATTCCTATTAAGTTTTTGGAATTCATATCTTTTTTACTGCGAGGGATGCCTTAATAAAGTTAAGGGAATAGGATTTTTCAACCTATCTCTATAGGACGCCTCTTTTTTTGCAAACTTTCTCAAGAACGTCTTTTAATTCTGCTAAGTTTTGTTGTGAAAAATTCTCTAAATTTCTAACAAACTCACCAACAGCTTCATGCCTCAACGGATCAGAAGTCTTGATTGTAAAACTTTTGCGACAAACATAAGCTTCTTTTCTTAAGAGTAAAGCCTTCTCTTGATCTAAATCATAGAGTTCAATTATCTTTTCCTACAGTCCTACAGGAACAGATTTTTTGCCAATTTCTACAGAAGATAAAAATGATACAGATATGTCTAATTTCTTAGCCATATCTATAGAGGCGTTCTGAGCGAACAATACGAAGTTTGCGTAAAGTTTTACCAAAGGGGGTAACATTTGAAAAATCCTTTAGAAAGAATAAGTATTTTATTCTGATTCTAATAAAGTTTTTCAAATTTTGGTTAGTCTTTATTTTTAGTGTGTGGAGATCTTGTCCAATACCTCTATACAAAAACCGTTATCAAGCATATACAATATCTCTTATGGTGAGAAATTATTAACTTTTCATCAGGAATAGTGTGTTTAATATCATTATAAAATTTAAATATAACAACGAGATATATAAATAAAATATATTGGTGTACTTATGCTTGTCAATCTTAATGCTATAATCCGCGATCTTTCTTCAGAAACGAATATCGTTACAGTTCTTAAGGAATGTATCGTTAACTCTATACAAGCTCATGCAACAAAAATTGATATTTTATTCCAACTTTATGGCAAAGCAGATTTGTGGGAGAATCAACCAATTTTTTCTATAAGTGTTTTTGATAATGGAGATGGATTTACAAAAGAGAATATCAAATCTTTCTCTACTTATAAAAGTGATTATAAAATTCAAGAAGGATGTAAAGGGGTTGGACGTATTACTTACTTGAAAATATTCGAAGAAGTTAAAATCATTAGTTTTAGCAAAGATGAACATCATGCTCAAATTTCACTGAATTTCACTCCACAGTTTACACAAGATTCTTTTAAAAAAGAAAAGGGCGAAAAAGATAAATGGTGGAATACACATTTATCTTTTGAAGGGCCTTATAAACAAAATGTGTTAGATATAAACTTAGTTCATAATGAAATTTACTATCATCTTCTTCCTTTACTTTTTTTAAAGAAAGATGAAAATATCCAAATTAACTTTTATGTACATAATGTAGAAAATTTAGAAGATGTAAATAACTTAAGGGATGTAAAAAATTTAGAAGATGTAGAAAGATTAGAGAAAAGAACAATCAATACGCAAGGCTTTAGAAACTGTTATAAACATCTGTTTCAAACGTTTAAACAGTATTTAGAAAGGCTTTCATAAGTTTCTTTTAAACATAACTTTTTTGCAAATTAATCGCTCTATATTTGTGCTCTGTACTTTTAAATGGTAACTTTTAAAACGTTTTTTAGTACCATATCTAAGGTAAAATAGTATTTTACTGCTGTGGTATTAGCCGCCTCCATTTTTTTGTGGAAGCGAATAATTCCGTTCTTAAAAACTAGTCTGCAATCTATTCATTAAAAGGCTTTTCATTTCATATGATATAAAATACCTCTTTATCATTTTTTTAACTTTTAGTAAGCGTTTTAAAAGTGATCTTATCCTTAATCCTTTTATGCAATCTTTATAAATTAAACCTATAAGCTTATGACAGTTTCAAACGATTATTCCTTTTTAAGGTTTCGCTCAAAAAAGAGCAAAACTCATACCATTCTTTAAACGTATAATCGATAATTCCAAACGACTAAATTTTTAAACAATGTGATTTGTGCTGTGATAAAAACGTGTCATAAAATTTATAAACTGTTATAAATGATATCTGCTTTTCATTTCATTTGAATGCACACATGCGTTATAACATTTACATCATGATTTGCTTTTTATGGTCTATTCATACATGGCAATCTTATATAAAAAACGATCAAATGAATCATGCATAAAAGTGTGGATTCTTAAGTGGATTCATATAAAATAATTTCACACAACCTATTGACTTTATTTCATTTTTTAGTATTATATCTTATATGATCGACTAAGTGCGAAAGTGTTCTCTTATGACGATAAACATCTCGCTTTACAGGTATCGGTCCTCCGGTCTTAACCCGAATATAATGACTATACTTGCTTGACCAGCTTGTACTGTCTTATCAGCTTTAGCATAGAGAGTAAGTTCTTCATCATAAGGGACAAATTCCTTCTGATTGGTGGGCTTAACCTCTTTTACTGCCTGTTGTTTGATTTCCGCTTCACCAAACTCAGTCCCTCCAGCAGTGCTGCCTATTTTGACCTTTGTGTCCGAAAATGCTGTCTTAACAAACACTTTAATCGAAGTAATCAAAGCACCACGAGGGAGGGTGCCTATCTTCATCACCTTTTCTTTATCTTCATAGCTAAAATTAAGCCGCAAAAAGCTTACCTGCTGGGTATGAAGATTTCTCCCTTGCAAGGGCTGTGGTAAATAATCTGCCATGTCTTATCCCCTCAATGATTTGTTACGAATTGCACAACCACAATACATTCACCAGCATCGGTGGTTTTGTCTCGTGTTGCATAAAGGGTCATCTCCTTATCATCTGCAACAAAAGACTTTTGATCTGTTGGCGTAAAATCTTGCGTGCCTTGGGCTTTGATGTCTTTTTCACTGAACTCATTGCCCCCATAGCTGCTGCCAATCTTCAATTTCGCTTCTGAAAATGCCGTCTTAACGAACGCTTTTATTGAAGTGATCAAAGCGCCACGGGGTAATATCCCAATTTTCTCCGTAAGATGCTTATCTTTATGCGAGATATTTAACCGCAAAAAACTTACCTGTTGGGTATGTAGATTTCTGCCCTGTAATGGAGGGGGTAATTGATCTGCCATGTCTTGTTTCCTCCCTATGATTAATTATCAGGTTCACCACTGTAGGTGGGGATAACAATCGTTCCAAAATCTTGCGCTGTTTGTGCGCTATTTGGCATTTTGAAACGGGTCTTCTTCATTCCTATCAAGGTCTTGGCTGCAACACCAAATTGACGTTCATAATCAAAATATTCTTCTTTGAGTGTGTAATGCGTTGCACTGTGATTCTTGCCAAAACCTATAACCGCACTCTGGGCTCCTAAGAAAACCGCACGACGCACACTTTTAACAGCTGTATTATCTGTCGATTTAATACCATGTAACACATTGATTTATAATCATAATTCACTGTTTTGTATGTTGAATGAGAGTCCCGAATATCGTAAGATTCTCTCATTTCAAGTCTGTGTATGTTGAATCAATTAAAACTATACCCTTGCACGTCACAAGTGGGATGAATGTGTGGATAAAATTTGTATAAGAAAGGATTTTAAAATGGCTCTTATGAACCGTCTTAATGCAAGATCTGTCGCAACATTGGGGGCTGGCAAATATAATGATGGTGCTGGCTTGTTACTTCATAAGCGTAAAGATGGAGGTGCTCAATGGATTTTACGGTATACCCTTCACGGATAACATGTAAGTTTTATGTAAAAATAACTTGCTGTATTTATACAGCTTTTTTACAGTGAGGGACGCGTAAATAAAAGTTAGGGAATAGGATTTTCTAACATTTGTCTACAACAGTAGCATTTTCTTTTCTTTGCGCTTCGCTAATCATCTCTAATAATGTTTTGAATGCTTCTAAATCCTCTTGTGAAAAATCTTTTAAAGTTCTAAAAAACATGCCAACAGCTTCACCTCTCAACGGATCAGAAGTCTTGATTGTAAAACTTTTGCGACAAGCATCCGATTCTCTTCTCAAAATTTCTGCTACCTCTTGATCTAAAGCATAGAGTTCAATTATCTTTTCCTCCAGTCCTACAGGAACAGATTTTTTGCCAATTTCTACAGCAGATAAAAATGATACAGATATGTCTAATTTCTTAGCCATATCTAAGAGGCGTTCGGAGTGATCAATGCGAAGTTTCCGTAAAATTTTACCAAAAGATGTAACCATATAAAAAGTCCTATTAGAGAAGAAATATTTCTTCTGATTCTAACAAATCTTTTTATGATTTTCTTCAATTATTACGAATCAAGAGTTCTTTTCGGGGTGGTTTTTTAGCAAAACCAGAGGTCCAAAGGGTCTCTAATTCTAAAAAGTCAAAATCC